>CALZIG010000170.1 GCA_945787585.1 uncultured Gammaproteobacteria bacterium
CGGAGATATCGAGGCGGCGGCAGAGCGAGCATTAGTACGAGAAAGCGCTGATAAATTGTCCGCAAAGGTGATCGTGGCGCCGCACCACGGCAGCAAAAGCTCATCCAGCGACGCCTTTGTGGCAGCGGTCGCTGCGCAATATGCGCTGTTTCCAGTGGGTTATCTAAATCGTTACCATTTTCCTCATCCAGCTGTGACGGCACGGTACCTTGGGCAGGGTGCCAAAATAGTGGGAAGTGCGGAAGCGGGTGCACTGACTTTTCGCTTTGATGTAGTAGGAAATATCATCGTGATCGAGCATTTTCGTGATACTCACCAACGATATTGGCATGTAAAGTAACAGGGAACTCAGGCGGTGGTATTAGCGCTACAGGATGCTAATCAAGAGTATGAAAAAGATCCATTATTCCGGTATGATGTTCGCTATTATTTCTAATTAAACAAGGGATTAAGCGCGCGTGTTTGAACTTGTACAGTCTGGTGGCTGGTTGATGATACCGATCCTGCTCTGTTCGATGATCGCTTTTGCCATTATTGTTGAGCGAACCTGGTCGTTGCAGAAACAGAAAATCTGTCCGAATGATCTGGTAGCGACCATCTGGAAGCTGGAAAAACAGAATAAACTCAATCCCGGTGAGATTGATCGTCTGCGCGAAGCGTCGCCATTGGGTAAGATTCTAGCCGCGGGCCTGGTCAATTTACGCCATGAACGGGTGATCATGAAAGAGAGCATCGAAGAGACTGGTCGGCAGGTGGTCAATGAACTCGAACGCTATCTCAACACACTCGGAACGATTGCGTCCATTACCCCATTGCTCGGACTTCTGGGCACGGTGATCGGCATGATAAAGGTATTTGCTGCGATCACGATTGCAGGCGTAGGGGATCCAGCCGTATTGGCCGGTGGTATTTCCGAGGCGCTGATCACCACCGCCACCGGGCTATCGGTGGCCATTCCCAGTTTGATCTTCTATCGCCACTTTCGCGGAAAAGTCGAAGCCCTTGTCTGCATCATGGAAGCTGAATCGATCAAGATGGTCGAGGTGCTGCACGGTGCCCGTGAAAAAGAAGGCCGCATATAGCGCGTCGTTATCGATTGCGAGTCTAACCATTGAACCTACGACAATTCACTAAACAGGACCCTGAAGTTAACCTGACACCACTGATTGATGTGGTGTTTCTGCTGCTGATCTTTTTCATGGTATCAACGACTTTTACCAAAGAGTCTGAAATTACCGTGGATCTACCAGAGGCGAGCGCGGCACCGGTTGATGCTGCGGTTGCACCGATCGATTTGACGATTGATGTAAAAGGGCGCTTTTATATCAATCAGCAAAAAGTAGTGAATCGTCAGCTGAGCACGTTAAAGAAGGCGATTGTACTCGCGGTCGATGGGCGTAAAGATGTCGCACTTACCATCAGCGCCGATGCCAATACGCCGCATCAGGCCGTCATCACGGCGATGGATGCCGCACGACAACTCGGCATCGTTAAACTTTCAATCGCCACAAAAAAATCGAACGATACACCTTGAGCCGACTCAACAAAGAAACCCCGCAGGAGATCACCGAGGGGGCGGCGATTTATCGCCGCCTGCTGGTCTATGTTATCCCCTACAAGTGGGTCTTTGGTATCGCCATCATTGGGATGGTATTTATAGCCGCCACCGAAACAGGGCTCGCGGCGCTAATGAAACCGCTGCTTGATGGTGGTTTTGTAGAAAAAGACCCCGAATGGATCAAGTTGCTACCACTATTGTTTATTGGCCTGGCATTGCTGCGTGGTATCGGAACATTCATTGCGACCTTTTTGATGGCCTGGATTGGTCGACGTGTCGTAAAGGAACTGCGCAAAGAGATGTTTCAACACATTTTGATGTTACCCACCAGTTTTTATGATGCAAGTTCTTCGGGGCGACTCATATCAAAATTCACCTTTGATGTTGAGCAGGTTGCTGAGGCTGCCACGGATGCCGTTACCATTGTCATTCGCGACGCACTAACGGTGATGGGATTACTTGCCTGGATGTTTTATCTGAATTGGCAGCTCTCGCTGATTTTTTTGTTATTAGGCCCTGTGATCATAGTATTGGTGAGTTATGTCAATAAACGTTTTCGTCGCATCAGTAGTCGTATTCAGGCGTCAATGGGGGATGTCACACAGGTCTCTGAAGAGGCTATTTCCGGACATCGCGTGATCAAAACTTTTGGTGGACAGGATTACGAAGCGAGCCACTTTGAAGAGGCGAATGAAGGTAACCGCCGCCATGTGATGAAACTGATCGCCACCAGTGTTGCAAGTGTGCAGGTCATCCAGATGATCTCTGCTTTTGCGTTGGCTGGGATTATCTATCTCGCGACCCTGGACACAATGCTTGAATCAATCACCGTTGGTGTATTCATGTCTTTTCTGGCTGCTATGATGATGTTGCTGACACCTATCAAAAGACTTACCACCGTCAACGTTATCGTGCAACGTGGTATCGCCGCTGCGAAGAGCCTCTTTGATCTGCTTGATGCTTCAGTTGAAAAAGATGATGGGAAGCAGGAAATCGGGCGTGCTTCGGGTGTTGTCGAATATAAAGCGGTTGGCTTTGCCTACGAAAAAAGCAAAGGAGCGGTGCTTGATGAGCTTAGCTTCAGGGTAGAAGCTGGGCAGACTATCGCTTTTGTAGGCAAAACCGGGAGTGGTAAGACAACGCTCGCAAGTCTGTTGCCACGCTTCTATGACGTAACCGCTGGAAATATTTACATAGATGGACATGACATACGTAACCTCAAACTCAAAAACTTGCGCCAACATATCGCGCTGGTAGGACAGGATGTCACCCTGTTCAACGATACCATTGCGCGTAATATTGCCTATGGCAGTCTAAAAGAGTGTAGCGAAGCAGAAATTATTGAAGCAGCAAAAGCGGCATATGCGATGGAGTTTATTGAGAAACAGCCTGATGGCCTGAATACAATGGTAGGGGATAATGGTGTATTGCTTTCTGGTGGACAGCGTCAGCGCCTCGCAATCGCACGGGCGTTGTTGAAAAACGCACCGATTCTAATTCTCGATGAAGCGACTTCGGCGTTGGATACCGAGTCTGAGCGTTACATTCAGGCCGCACTGGATGAGTTGATGAAAAATCGCACTACTTTTGTTATTGCACATCGTCTCTCAACGATTGAGAAGGCAGACACTATTATTGTAATGCACGAAGGGAAAATCGTAGAACAGGGCAAACATGATCAACTGCTTGCGATGAAAGGGTACTATGCAAACCTTTATCACCTGCAGTACAAACCTGCTGCTACTGTCACAGCACAGTAAGCGATCGCTTTTAAGATAGTATGCCAGATGAGCAGGATTGAAAAAATTTGGTACGAAGGTCATTGGGTATCTATTCCGCTGCTGCCGCTCTCATGGCTGTTTCGTTTACTTGTTTTGATTCGACGCTGTTTGTATCAATGGGGCTGGCTAAAGACAAACCAATGGTCCGTCCCTCTGATCGTGGTGGGTAATATTAGTGTCGGCGGCACCGGTAAGACCCCGTTTGTTATCTGGCTTGTCGATTACTTACGTACCGCAGGCTATCAACCCGGTGTTGTCTTGCGCGGTTATGGTGGCAATGCAACCGTGTGGCCACAACAGGTGACTATTGACAGTGATCCTGTTGAGGTCGGCGACGAAGCGGTATTATTGGCACGACGTTGCCACTGCCCAGTCGTCGCTGCGCCAGACAGGGGTGCGGCCGTAGCTGCGTTATTAAAAAATAGTGATTGCAATATCATCCTCTCAGACGACGGTCTACAGCACTATGCGATGGGGCGCGATATTGAGATAGTGATTGTTGATGGTGAACGACGTTTTGGTAATGGTCAGATGTTGCCAGCAGGGCCGCTACGTGAACCCATATCACGCCTGCTGGATGTTGATTTAGTTATCGTTAACGGTGAGCCGGTTTCAGACGGCGAATACAGAATGACACTGACACAGTGTTACCTTTATAATTTGCTTGATCCGTCAATACGTAAAGAAATTTCGCAGTTAAAGGGTGAAACGGTACACGCGATCGCTGGCGTGGGTAATCCTGAGCGATTTTTTAAATTGCTCAAAAAGTCGGGTGTTGATGTCATTGCACATCCATTTGCGGACCATCACACTTATACGACAGATGATCTGCTATTCAGTGATGAGCAGCCTGTGATCATGACGGAAAAGGATGCGGTAAAATGTGCTCACCTGGCTCATTCCAATTACTGGGTACTGGCGATTGAGATGTCACCCGAAGTGGGTGTCGAAACAAAGCTGCAAACCTTACTAAAAGAATTTGAAGTTATTCATAACAATAGGACGCAATCGTAATGGATAAAAAACTACTGGATATACTGGCATGTCCTTTATGTAAAGGCCCTTTGGTGTATAAAGCTGATCAGAATGAACTGATTTGTAAAGTCGATAGACTGGCGTATCCAATTCGTGATGATATCCCGGTAATGCTGGTGGATGAGGCGAGAGAAATGCCCGCTGACGAGGAAGTTTAATGGGTTTCTATGTTGTGATTCCTGCGCGTTATGCCTCGACGCGACTACCGGGAAAACCGCTGTGTGAGGTTGCTGGCAAGACGATGATTCAGCATGTCTATGAGCGGGCACTCGAGAGTGATGCGGAAAAGATCATCATTGCGACTGATGATGATCGAATTCAGGCAGTGGCGAAAGGCTTTGGCGCCGAGGTCTGTATGACCTCCGCTAGTCACCCCTCCGGCACAGATCGCCTGGCAGAAGTGGTCGATATTCTCGGCTGTGATGATGATCAAATTATCATTAATCTGCAAGGTGATGAACCCTTGATGCCCGCGGCACTGATCAATCAGACGGCTGAAAATCTTGCGAGTAATGTTGCCGCAAGTGTTGCCACCTTATGCGAACCGATTACCGATTGCGCTGAACTATTTGACTGGCACTGCGTGAAAGTAGCGATGGATGCCAAGGGCTACGCACTCTATTTTAGCCGTTCTGCGATACCCTGGCCGGGTGCTGGTTATTCTTCCAAAAGTGAAACACTACCCGGCAACGTTGATTACTATAGTCACGTTGGATTGTACGGTTATCGTGCCAGCTTCATAAAGTCGTATGTAAAATGGGCACCATGTCCTCATGAGGTCGTCGAATCGCTGGAGCAGCTACGGGTATTGTGGCATGGTCATAAAATTCATGTCGGTATTACAGATCAGTACCCTGGCCTCAGTATTGATACTGAAGAAGAGCTTGCTAAATTAGAGGCATTACTCGCCAAACGTAATGGGTAACGATGATTAAACGCGACTTATCTCAGAAGTTCTATACCCATTGCATCAGCGTCGAGGACGCCCTCTGTCGTCATTAAAACGGGCAGTGTCATGGTGTTTGGTACACGGCGGTGCGCCTCTCCGTGTTGATCCGGCTGTATTGAGGTGTGTTTTTCACAATCCTGCAACACAAATGAAGGGCCATCTTCGAGTATTTCGATAATCTCGAAAGTCACATCGCGGAAACGGACGCGTTGACCGATCGCGTCACGCAACGCTGCAATCTTTGGTTTTACAGGTGTCATCCCTGGAGCCTCATAATAGATTAGCAGATAAAATATCCATCAGCAGTCTCTGCTGGCAAAAACCTTAACAAGATTCTATAGTTTAATATTATTAAACTCCACAAGAAATCATATTTTTATATTCATATTATCTGGAATGGTACGAGGAGAGTGTATGGTTAAAGTATTATTTGTGTGCATGGGCAATATTTGCCGTTCACCCACGGCTCACGGGGTGTTTGAAAACCTGGTTAAGATAAATGGGTTAGAGGGTGCCATTGAAATCGATTCTGCTGGTACGCATGCCTATCATATCGGTGAACCACCTGATAAACGGGCGCGGGCAACAGCACTCAATCGCGGTGTGGATCTTAGTTCACAGCGTGCGCGGCGTGTGCAGGTGAGTGATTTTGAATGCTACGATTATGTAGTGGCCATGGATCACGATAATCTTTCAAATCTAATCGAAATCTGCCCGACTGCGATGAAGGGCAAAATTACGCTTTTTCTTAGCTATTCTTCTCACTTTGATGTTGATGAAGTGCCAGACCCCTACTATGGCGGCCCAACAGGGTTTGAAAAAGTACTGGATATGGTCGAGTCTGCCTCTGAAGGATTGTTGGCGCATATCAAACAGCAGCACTTTAAATAGAAAAGGCCGCTGTTTAATCAACAGCAGCCTTTAATACCCTTAACTATCATGGTTTAGCTTCGTCACCTGACTGAGCTGTCGCAGGCGCTGAGGGCGCTGCTGCGGGTGCTTTTTTAGTCTCAATTTGAACCAGCTGAGGTGCAGATGCATTTGATGTGGGTGCCGCTGGCTTTTCTTCTGGTTTTTTAGAAGCAGGCGCAGGCGAAGAGCTTACTACTGGTGCAGGTGCAGATGACTCTGCTGCATCAGACGCAGGTTTTTGCGCCGGTTTCGCCGCCCATCGTTCACTGGGTGCTTTAGGTGGAGGTGCGCTCGTTTTCACTGGACTACTATCGCTCTTGGCGGTATTGGTCGAGACCGGTGAAGGGCTTGGTGCCGCTGTGTTTGCTGTCGCAGTAGACCTGTTGGTATCCACAGACTCATTTTTCTGTGGTGCCGCGCTCGGTTTATTTTCGACCGAAGAGCTAGGTGTACTCACCTTTGAATCGGCAGATGAGCCTTGTGGCACCTGTTTTTCAGCAGTAGCCGCCTGAGGTGCATTGCTGGTTGTCGCCTCAGTGTTGGCGGTCGTCGTATTATCGTTTGACTGCTGACGGTTGCTGTCACGGTTACGATTACGGCGTCCGCCGCGACGTCTACGTGGACGGGTGCTTTTAGGTGTTGTGTTATCAGCACCATTTTCATTCGCAGCACCTGACGCAGCGGAGGAGGTAGCCGTCGTTGCAGTATCAGCAGATGTTACAGGTGCAGCGCTGTTTTTTTCTGCCGCAGGGGCGTTCGTTGTCGCATCGCCCTTATCTTGAGGGTTGTTACGACGACGTCCGCCGCGTCGTGAGCTATTGTCACGATTGCCCTGTGTTGAAGCAGATGATGATTTTCCGCGTTGTGTACGATTACGCCCACCTGTTCCTGTGCGTGTTGACCGTGGTTTATTTGTGGTCGTCGCAGGCTTCACATCAGCGACGGTCTCTTCTTTGTCACCCGCACTGAAAAGCGTACTCCAGAGACGTTTAATAAAACCATTTTCACCAGTAACAATGGATGTATTTCGATTCGGAGCAGGGGTGCTGGGTACAACCCCTTTTACTGCGGGCTGCTCTGCAATCGCCTGTGGTGCGGCAGACATAATTTTCTCTTTCTGCTCTTCGATTTCAGTGGCCATTTCATAGCTAGATATCGCTGCATTTTGCAGTTCATCCTGACGTTGTCGCTGAATGGTGTAGTTTGGGATCTCCAGCGATGAGTTGGCAATCAGCAGAATGCGAACATGTTGCCGTTTTTCGATGGCGGAAACAATTTCACGCTTCTCGTTCAATAAATAAGTGGCAACATCAACCGGTAACTGCGCGATGATCTGTGCCGTCTGTTCTTTCATCGCATCTTCTTCAAGGATACGCAAGATAGAAAGTGAGAGTGACTCAACACTGCGAACCGACCCCAGTCCGTTACAGCGCGGACAGGTGTGCTGACTCGATTCACCCAGCGATGGCCGCAGGCGCTGACGAGACATTTCGAGCAGCCCAAAACGAGAGATACGGCCAACCTGAATGCGTGCACGATCTTTCTTGAGTGCATCGCGGATGCGGTTTTCAACTTCTCGCTGATTACGGCTGGGGGTCATGTCGATGAAATCGATCACCACCAGGCCACCGATATCACGCAGGCGCAACTGGCGAGCAATTTCATCGGCCGCTTCAAGATTGGTTGTCAGCGCCGTCTCTTCGATGTCGCTGCCTTTGGTGGAGCGACTGGAGTTGATATCAATCGAGACCAGTGCTTCTGTTGGATCGATCACAATTGAACCGCCGGAAGGGAGGCGCAGTTCATGCTGAAATGCGGCTTCAATCTGGCTTTCGATTTGATAGCGAGTGAATAGGGGGACTGGGTCTTCGTAACGTTTGATCTTATCCAGATTGTGAGGCATCACCTGCTGCATGAATTCACGCGCATTGTTATAGACCTCTTCATCATCGATCAGGATCTCACCAATGTCTGGGCGAAGATAATCGCGGATGGCGCGAATAATGATGTTACTTTCCTGGTAGATCAGAAACGGTGCAGGCTTTGTGGGTGCAGCGCCTTCAATCGCTTCCCACACACGAGCCAGGTAGTCCATGTCCCACTGCAGCTCTTCATCGCTCTTGCCCACGCCGGCCGTGCGCACAATCATGCCCATGCCGTCTGGAATAGTGAGTGAGTCGAGGACTTCGCGGAGTTCTGAACGGTCATCGCCTTCAATGCGACGGGAGATCCCACCGGCACGAGGGTTATTCGGCATCAGCACCAGATAGCGGCCTGCAAGACTGATAAAGGTCGTCAGCGCTGCGCCTTTGGTGCCACGCTCTTCTTTGGATATCTGTACAAGGATTTCCTGACCTTCTTTCAGGATATCTTTGATCTCAAGGCGTTTACCTTCTGCGGGTTGGCGACAAAAGACCGACGGGGCAATTTCCTTGAGCGGTAAAAAACCGTGGCGGTCTGCACCATAATCAACAAATGCAGCCTCGAGACTCGGCTCGACACGGGTTATTTTTCCTTTATAAATATTAGATTTTTTCTGTTCTCTTGATGGCGTTTCAATATCAAGATCATATAGACGTTGACCGTCTACGAGGGCGACACGCAGCTCTTCTGCTTGAGTCGCGTTAATCAACATTCTTTTCATTTTTTAACAATTCCTATGGCGCCCACGCACTGCCATCAATAGGAGATTGCCGAACTATTTTATCTATTCAGGCCGGACTGAGGTTACACCTCTATGTCCAGTTTTGCCGCAGCATCATTTGCATGCTCCAGGCTCTGTTCTTGTTCGGCTCTCACCATGCAAACGGCATGGGGGCGTTCTATACACAGCGCTCGTAAATAGGGTCGAGCTGCCAATTACCCTTGCCCACGACTGTTGAGGGCGCAATATTGCGTTTCGTTTCAGGCTGACCTTTTCTCTCTCGGCTCCGCTATCTTCCCGTTTGTCTGGGAGGGGGGCCGAGCAGCGCTACTTATATTTGTGCAACGCGGCCAGTCTTGTCTTATGCAATATTGTGTAAAAAGTATTTGTCTTCCACGTGTTAAATTTGGACAATCCAGATATCACACGCCTTATGGCTGGATACCACTCACCGCAATATACCAACATATCGAGGTAGTATCAAACCTATAAGATGAGTTATTTTATTGATATTACTGGAGAATGATTGATTTGAGTGAGAACACAACCCGGCACCCTGTACGATTACTAAAAATTGATAGTGGTCATGCCGGACAGCGGATAGATAATTTTTTGATGGCGAGCCTGAAAGGGGTCCCCAAAAGCCTGGTGTACCGGCTGTTACGCACTGGGCAAGTGCGCGTCAATAAAGGTAGAATCAAACAGACATATCGCCTTCAACTCGATGATATTGTAAGGGTTCCACCGGTTTCTGTTCTCGACAAGGGAAGCCAGGAGTCGCCCTCAAAGGGACTCTGCAACGCCATTCAGGAATCGATCATCTTTGAAGATGGCGATCTCATCATTATTGATAAACCCTCCGGGATTGCCGTTCACGGTGGCAGCGGCGTTCCGCACGGCGTGATCGAGATTATGCGCACCCTGAGGCCAGACGCAACGGAGATCGAGCTGGTACATCGGCTGGATCGACAGACATCGGGCTGCCTGCTGCTCGCAAAAAACCGTACCACGCTATTGGAATTGCATGAGCTACTGCGCGAAAACATGCTCGATAAGCGCTATTACGCGCTCGTTCAAGGCTATTGGCAGGAAGATGAGTGCACAGTCGATTTTCCATTAGCGAAAGATCGTGCTGAATCGGGCACCCGTACTGTGCGAGTCAGCCACGACGGCCAGGCATCGACCACTCAATTCTCAGTCAAACGCCACTACAGTCATCAGATGACGTTGCTGGAGGCAAAACCGCTGACTGGCCGGATGCATCAGATTCGCGTCCATGCCGCCCATTCGGGTCATCCGATAGTGGGGGATGAGGTCTATGGCAAACGTACCTTAAATCGCCAACTCAAAAAGCAGGGGCTGAAACGGCTATTCCTGCACGCCCATACGCTGAGTTTTGTGTTGCCGAGCCGCATGAAGAAGATTTCAGTGTCAGCACCCCTTAGCCCCGAACTCGAAGCATTTCTCACTTCACTGGAAAATTGATTAAATAATGAACAATAGATTCAAACTACTTGTTTTTGATTGGGATGGCACCCTGATGGACTCTGAGGCGCAAATCGTCTCGTCACTATCCAATGTGATTGCGGAGCTGGGTTTATCGCCTCAACCCGCCAGTGCACTGCGCAATGTCATTGGGCTTGGGTTGCCAGAGGCAATCCGTCAGCTCTATCCGCAGCAGGGCGAGGAGGTAGTGGAACGTTTTGCTGACCGTTACCGACACCATTTTCTGTCCGGTAATCAGGAGACTTCGGTGCTTTTTGACGGCGCGCATGAGGTCATCAAGCGCCTGCACGCGGACGGCTACCTGCTCGCCGTGGCCACCGGCAAAAGTCGCCGCGGGCTAGCGCGCTCACTAGACGAGACCAACATTGGCGATTATTTTCACGCCACGCGCTGCGCCGATGAAACGTTCTCCAAACCGCACCCGCAGATGTTGCACGAAATCATGGCGCTACTGGATGTGGATGCGGATGACACGCTGATGATCGGTGATACCGAATATGATTTACAGATGGCAGCGCAGGCGGGCACCGCCTCACTTGCCGTCACGTATGGGGTACACGCGTTAGCGCGCTTGCAGGCGCTCCAACCCATCGCCTGTCTCGACGATATTTCCGAAGTCGGTAAACTGCTGTATAAAGGATGAATTAACGTGAGCTCGAAGCGCGCCGATAAGCCAGACAACCGTTCAGACCTGCTTGCCGGGCACTGCGACTAAAAATTAATCCGCTTAGTTTAAGCGTAATTTCAAGGATAGTACGGATACAATAATGTCAGACGAGATGAGTAACGACCCCACCACATCAACCTCCAAATCTAGCGATCCCTGGATGGGAGACAAGAAAGTCAGCGCCGCTCAAGGCAGCAAAGAAGCAGGGTGGGAGCGTGATGTCATGGAGAAGCTGGTCTTCAGCGCCTACAAAGAACAGCGCCGTACGCGTCGCTGGGGGATCTTCTTTAAATCACTGATGTTTGCCTATCTCATCGCGATTTTTGTGATCTATATGCCGAGCGATTTAAGTGACGCGCCCAACAAGAGCCATAAGCACACCGCACTGGTTGAGATCCGCGGTGCCATTGCCGCCGATACAGAGGCCAATGCGGACAGCATCATCAGCGCACTCCGTGATGCATTTGATAATAAGCATTCAGCCGCGATTATTATGCGCATTAACAGCCCTGGTGGCAGTCCGGTGCAGGCAGGCTATATCAATGATGAGATTAAACGCCTGCGCGCCAAGTATCCGAATAAACCCCTTTACGCTGTCGTTACTGACATGTGCGCCTCCGGTGGTTATTACATCGCCGCGGCCGCAGATGAGATCTACGCAGACAAGGCGAGTCTTGTCGGTTCCATTGGCGTGATAATGAACGGCTTTGGTTTTGTCGATGCTATGGAAAAACTTGGCATCGAACGCCGCATGATGACCGCCGGTGAAAACAAAGGCTTTATGGATCCTTTTTCGCCATTAAAGGCTGAAGACGAGCAGCACATTAAAACGCTACTGGGCTCAATCCATCAGCAGTTTATCGATGTCGTTAAAGAAGGGCGCGGCGCACGTCTCAAAGATGACCCCGCAATCTTTAGCGGCCTTGTCTGGACGGGCGAGCAGGCGATTGAGGTTGGCCTTGTCGATGCGCTGGGTAGCAGCAGTTATGTAGCACGTGAGGTCGTCGGTGCCGACAAGATCATTGATTACACCTATGATAAGCCGGTATTTGAACGCTTTGTTGAACGCCTGGGTGCCTCTATGGCCAGTGGTGTGACATCGACAATGGAAAATCTGTGGCGTTAATGCGCCGGAGGGAAGAAGGCATTAACTAGCGCTTTTTATCCCAAGCCCAAACCATCCTTTCTGGATGCAAAAGCCCCGCTTTGAACAATCAGAGCGGGGCTTTTTTGTTTTTTGCCTCATGGGCTTCCCAATTTAATCTTTATCCTACAGACATTCAGGGGTTAGTATGTCATAACTTAGGTTTTGAGATGGAAGTCTGATTTCGACCCGTTGCCGCCATTCGACCAAACCACAACGAACGGCAGGTGTGTCGCGATAGCCGCCGATAGGTATACAGTGTAATTAGGCAGTATTCGGCCAACAAGAGCCATTTTCCTATCATCATCGAGTAGCGAAGAAATCTTGATTGCGGACATTAATGTGCAACAA
>CALZIG010000171.1 GCA_945787585.1 uncultured Gammaproteobacteria bacterium
CGCCACGCTGATGCAGCTTGCACAGCAGCACCGCGTTCCAGTCACCACCCGTGGCGGTGGTTTGACCACTGAAGGTGAATCGGTGGCCTTTGGCGGGGTACTGCTCGACATGACCGGCATGAGCCGTGTGCGCCATATCGATAAAGCAGCGCTTACGGTGCGCACCGAAGGCGGCATCTTCTGGCACCTGCTGGCGGAAGCCCTACGCCGTGAAGGGCTCGATTATCACTCCGCCCCGTTGAACCTGACCTCATCGGTCGGCGGCACGCTCGGGGTCGGTGGGATTGATGTCAATTCATCAAAGTTCGGTTGCAGTGCCGATCAGGCCGTTGCACTACAGGTGGTTACCCCCACCGGTGAGATCGTCGAATGTTCAGATGAAGAAAATGCCGAGCTGTTTCAACGTGTGATCCTCGGTTACGGCCAGTTCGGCATCATCACAGAAGCGACGTTGCGCGTACGCGAATACACGCCGCTACGCATGCACTACTTCTATTACTCGTCACTACGGGATGCAGTCGAAGACCTGATGCGCATCGACCAGGCACAGCTGTGTGACTACAGCGGCATCCTGACGATGATGGATAAGGCGATCACGCTGCTCGTCGCCTTCGACAGCGATGAACGTGAAAATGAATTCCTCAACCACCACTGCAAAACTCTGCGCGGTTACGGCGAACTCCCTTTTGCCATCCGCACCGCCGCCCATTACGCACTACGACCCTGGCGCTTCAGAGAGGCGCTCTACCTCTTCCGACGAAAACGCGAACTCTTCCCTGACCTGCAACCTGTGCATCACATGCAAGGCGGACAGATGCTAGACCGCACCGTGGTCTTTTCACGTGCAGTGTGGAAACACTGGGGCGGACGCCAGATGGTGATCCCGGATCTCGCCAGCAGTGTCGATAAATTTGTCGAATCGGTTGAACGCGGCAACGCAGTGTGCAAAAAATATTTCCCGCACTACACGCTTTATTGCGTGGGGATCAAGTTGCGCGAAGCACACCAGCCCCATTATGAGCTCTCATGTATTCCACCCGATGCCAGCGGCTGGGCCTACGGCTGTGAATTTGAACCGATGCTCGACAGTGGCACCTATAGCCGTGACCAGCTGCAATCTTTTAAAAACGATATCTATGACATTGGCGTCGAACTCGGCACCAGCTACTATCGCTTTGGCGGCATGATGAAAGGCTATATCCGTCGTGCACTCGGCAACGAAGTCGTCGACAAACATCTCGCGATGAAGCGTCAGGCCGACCCCGCGATGATCCTCAACCGCAACGTAGTTTTTTAAATGCCGCATACAAACTGCCACGGCTGTAGCCTCTGCCTGCTCTCCTGTCCAATGTGGCGACAGCGGCGTGATGTACAGTTCAGCCCACAAGGGATTTTCAAGGCGCTGCAACACAATGCAACGTCTGACGAGATCGCGCCGGCACTCTTCAGCTGCCTACTGTGTGGCGCCTGCGATCGCCTCTGCCCAGAGGATATTGACATCACTGGCATGATCACCACATATAGAAAAGAATCTTTTTTGCAGGGCTCCAACGCCGCACTCAAAGAAAAAATCGAATCACAGTTAGTGCCGCCCACACCTGAAATCAAACAGGAAGAGAACATCATCGTGCTCGCCGGTGGAGCGCTGCGCGCAACACCCGCCACGCTCAAGAAAGTACTGACGCTGCTCTCCGGCGAGACAAACGCAGCACTCGCGATGGATGATGGTGATGATATCGCACTCGCGCTTGAGGCTGGCATCGAGGTCTCTGACCATCGGCTGCACGCCTTTCTGGAACCACTGCAAGGGGCAAAACGGCTCTACATCAGCAATGGCCATCTGCTAAAACAGCTGCGTCACTGGCTGCCAGCGACCGAACTCTTGGCCATCGGCCACAGCCTCAGCCAACTGGACACACTGACCCGTCAACTCAATAAAGGCGACCTCTACCTGATTGAAAGCCGTGCCTACCATCTCGATCACTCACAGCAGCTCACGCACTACGACCAGCTGCGTCACCGACAGGGCTGCCATATCAATCTTGACCTGCAACGCAACGCGATCCCGACCGCCGGCGGCGGTCTCAATGCGTTGCAGCCGCAACTCGACAGCGCTGAGCAAGGGCGCTGGCTACTGAGTGGGCGCAATGTGCAGCGTATCATTGTTGAATGCGCGGAAGATGGCCGAGCGATGTCTCAGCACAGCGCGCTGCCGGTCCTTCACCTCGCCGACTTAATGGAGCACTGAACCGATGCCGAATAAAATTCGCAGCGTTGATGTCATCATTGTGGGCGCCAGCCTGGCCGCTGCCGCTGCCGCCAAACGATTGCACGACGCGGGCCTCGAAACGCTGATCATCGAAAAACGTGAACTGCCTCGCCATAAAATATGCAGTGGTATTCTGTCGCCACGGGGGCACCGCTTCCTACTGGAGAATTTTGGCCCAATCCCACCACAGGCACTGCACGATCCAACTTCATGCCGCGGCGTCACCTTTCACTTTCCATCGATGGTCTCAATGTCGATGGATTTTTTCGGTGGCACCACCCCCCACCTGCATCGTAAATATTCCGACTACTGGGCGATTCAGGAAAGTGGTGCCGAGATCCATGATCAGACCTCGTTTATCGGCATGCAACAGCAGGACGATGATCAAATTGTCACCACCCGCAAGAAGGGTGGCGACGAGGTTCGTTTCAAGTGCCGATATGTCATCGGTGCCGACGGCCCCAGTTCACCGGTGCTGCGTGCCCTCTATCCTGAATATCCGCAACAGATCCCGTGGTTCTTTGTCGGACAGAAATTTCACGAAATCATCGACTGCCCACTGGATGAGCAATATTTTCACTTTTGGTTCCATCCACAACTGGGCCACTACACCTGGAGTCATGCGCGTGACGGCAGACAGATCGTCGGTGTAGGCTTCAAGCGCGGCGATAATTTTCATGCTCGCCATCAGCATGTCGCCAACTATTTACAGGATAAACATGGCGTCAGGCTCAAACCCGCGGACGTCGACCATGAAGGGTGCGCAGAAAACTTTGGCCCGTCGCTGATCAACCGCTACGTCTTTGGTAAAAGCAACGTACTGATCACCGGTCAGGCCTCCGGTTTTCTTAATATGATTGGCGAAGGGATGAGTTGTGCGCTGCACTCCGGCGCCATCGCTGGCGAGGCCATTATCGAGGCGGCGATTCACAATCGCGAGCTGCAACCACTCTATCGAGAGATGATTTCAACCGAGGTCAGACGCACCAGCGACCAGTGGAACCCGCTGAAGATCGCCTTTGCGCGCCCCCATGAGGCCGATTTTCCGGCCGCGTTGATGGCCCTTCCAATGAAGGATCGCATCAAAGTGTTACGTGATATGTGGCGCTTTGTCTGCCTCTACAAAGAGTTCAAGTGGGGACGGGAGATCATGCGTGAGAGCCTCGCACGGATCAAACATGGGCGCTATCCGGGCGTTCGTTGGCAGTAGTTTCGTTAACTCAACACGGGTTCGTATGACTCACAAAATTCTATAATTTTGCCTGCCGCTATCGGCCGTGAAAAGTAGTAGCCCTGATAGTGATAGCAGCCATTTTCCAGTAAAAAATCCATCTCATCGCGTGTCTCAACCCCTTCGGCAATCAACTCTAGCCCCAGATTATGGGCCATGCCGATAATAGTTTTAACAATATGAGCATCATTCACACTCGTCATTATGTCGCTGACAAAAGACTTATCGATCTTGAGCCGGTCGAGCGGTAGCTGCTTCAAATAAGCCATTGAAGAGTACCCGGTACCAAAATCATCAATCGAGAAGAGCACCCCGACTTCTTTTAGTGCCTCTATCTTACTAACCGTTTTAGCGGTCTGCTCAAGCAGTAAATTTTCAGTCAACTCCAGTTCAAGCACGTCACCGCTCACCTCCAATTCAATCAACAACCCTTTTACATATTCAACAAAAGTATCTTGATGAAACTGCTTTGGACTCACATTAATCGCCAGTGTTCCCAGATTCAATCCTTCTGCCTGCCACCGTTTAAACTGTTCAAGGCCATTTCTCAGCACCCAATCCCCCATTGGAATAATGAGTGAGCTCTCTTCTGCAATATCAATAAACCCATCCGGGAAGACCATCCCCCTCTCAGGGTGATTCCAACGTATCAACGCTTCAACCCCAGTCACTCCTTCTGTCGCACTAATTTGCGGCTGATAATGAAGCTCCAGCTCGCCACCGGAGATCGCTCTTCTAAACTCTGTCTGGGTACGAAGACGCTGTTCCACCTCTTGCTGCATGCTCGGCATAAAAAAACGTACGGTATTACGGCCCGCATCCTTTGCTCGATACATTGCAGTATCTGCGTGCTTCATCACATCATCCGCCGTCTGCTCCTCCTGTGGAAACAGACTCACTCCGATACTCGACGTTAAATGATGAAAACTCCCATCCAGTTCATAGGGCCGTAATATGACTTCTCTCAGTTTTTCCGCGATACTCTGCGCCCGCTCGGCAGCCACTCGCTGATCCGCCCCAAGATTTACCAGCATGATCACAAACTCATCCCCCCCCAGCCGGGCCACCTCATCTTCGACACGAACATTAGCGGTCAGCCGCTCACCGATTAATTTTAAAATTTCATCGCCAACCTGATGACCCAGCGAGTCATTAATCGCTTTAAAATGATCACACTCAAAATAGAGCAGCGCACCATGGTTTTGCTGACGCCTCGCAAACGCAAATGCCTTTCGTAGTTGATCAACAAAATAATTACGATTAGTGAGCCCCGTTAGCCCATCATGATGCGCCAGGTATTTGAGATTTTCTTCTGCTATTTTACGTTGAGAAATGTCTGTGCTAAGACCCACCAGGCCACTGACTTTACCCTCACTATCTAACATCCTGAATTTGATTATTTCCAGTTCATGTGATACTCCATCTGCAAACATCATATTTGCATTCGAATAATGTGGGCCGTCTTCTTTTAGCGCTGAGGCATCCGAGGCAATGCTATTTATCCTTGATGCTTTTTCATCCGTATAAATCTCGGCGTAATCGTTCACCGACAGGATTTCTTTCTCTGTCATATCAAGCGCATCACAAAAAGCCTTGTTAGCCGTAATAAGTCTTCCTTTCGTATCCTGCGCCCAGATCCCTATCGGTGCATTATCGAGAATCAACTGCAACATCTGACTTTTTTGCAGTAGATCAAGTCCGGTCATTTTTCTTGCGGTAATGTCCTGACAAATACCCATTAGATATTGTGGCTTACCGGCCGCATCACGCAATAATACTGCACGCTGTTCAAACCATAGCATGTCGTCTGTGCTGTTAAAAATCCGGTATTCGAACGACTCGACCGGATGATTATCTAATACCTGAGCGATCACATATTCAAATTTATCTCTATCATCAGGGTGTATGCTGCTGATATAAGACTCACGATCCAGTTTGACACTACCCGTTTCATAACCCAGCATTTCAAATAGCTCATCGCTACATTCGATTGCACCATTCTCAACTGTCCAGATCCATGCCGCTGTTTTAGATATACGCTGCGAATGGCGTAGTATTTCAATCTCTTTCATCAACATCACCTACGGTTGTTAAGCAAACCAACGCATTTGTGTCAGACCTGCGCGTACGTAGTAGCAATATATCGTCATTAAAAGGCTGAATGATGTAAGAAAAATCACATCTGGCATGGTGAAAATTCACCACAGAATGTAGAGATGAGCTGAAAAGCACTACCATTAACTTTGACAGAATCCATTCCCTTACTAACAAATCATATAAATCACAATGTTACTCAGCGCCTCATGCATTGCGTAACACTGTAATTTATCGTTACTAATAGAATAATCTGAAGGTAAAGTCGCCTATTACGCCAAATTCCCATCTATTCAGCGCAACTTTATTTTGTTAGCATTCCAGTCAAATTTGCAGCCTGGCCACATCATACAAAGTGAGGATTAAATGAAACGTCTGTACATGCTGACCGCAGCGACCGCCATTGCAGCCACAACCGGTTGTTCAGTGTCTAACGATTTCACTCCGGTTGCCGGCAATTCGGGGGAAGAGATCTTCAGCAATGCCTGTATTGACTGCCATACTCCAAAAGATGGCTATATTTTCAATATTTCTCATGAGAAGGCAAACGTCGCAACGCTTGCGACGATCATCAATAAAGGTGAAATGATCATGCCGGCATTCCCCAATATTCAAGGGGCCGAACTCACCGCCATCAGCGAATTTGTGCTCGCCAACAACAAAGTCGACCCGACGGAAGCGATAGAGAATGCAGATAATCCTGATATCAGTGAATAACGGTTCATCCATCGTCGCGTAAATGTAAGCCCCAGCAAACGAGCACTTTCAATGTGCTCGTGTTCTTCCGCCCCCTCTCTGACTTAATATCACCCCCCTCATCAGCGTTTTAAAAAAGCAATAAACCTGATAAACAACAATCAGTTAATAAAACATAAAGTTCACATAATTATTGATCTACTGACTGTCGAGCAGGCTGCGTTGGTCGATATATTGATATACCCAGTAAATAAAGCATACACTCAACGATAGTGAGGTGATGTCATGCATAGTGCTGAGAACCCGATGGGAACCGATGGCTTTGAGTTTGTCGAATACACCGCACCAGACACGCGTGCACTCGAGGCACTCTTCACGCAGATGGGGTTTAGCGCGATTGCGAAACACCGTTCCAAGGATGTCGTCCTCTATCGCCAGGGCAGTATCAATTTTATCATCAATCATGAGCCTGATAGCTTTGCGCAGCATTTCGCTGCGGAACATGGCCCCTCTTGCTGCGCCTTTGCGATCCGTGTCGAAGACGCCGCGCGCGCCTATCATCGCGCAATCGAACTCGGTGCCGAACCGTTTGAAGGCAAAGTCGGGCCAATGGAACTCAATATCCCTGCAATTCGGGGCATCGGTGATAGCGCGCTCTATCTGGTTGACCGCTATGAAGACCGCTCTATCTATGACGTCGATTTTATCCCTATCGAAGGGGCCGATCTCAACCCAACTGGCGCAGGCCTGCTCGAGATAGATCACCTCACCCACAATGTCCACCACGGACGCATGGATGAATGGGCACAGTTCTACACAAAACTCTTCAACTTCCGTGAGATCCGTTATTTTGATATCACCGGCAAGGCGACCGGTCTCAAATCACGCGCGATGACCAGCCCCTGTGGCAAGATCCGTATCCCGATCAATGAACCTTCCGACGATAAGTCCCAGATCCAGGAATATCTGAATGCCTATCACGGCGAAGGGATTCAGCACATCGCACTGACCAGCGACAATATCTATCAAAGTGTCGATCGACTCAACGCCAACGGCATCGCACTGCTCGACGCCCCCGACACCTACTACGAGCTGCTTGAAGCACGCCTGCCCGACCACGGTGAGGACCTCGAAGCGCTGCAACAGCGCCGCATCCTGATCGACGGTGACCTTGAAAATGAAAAGGGGCTGCTCTTGCAGATCTTCACCCAGACGGTGATCGGCCCGATCTTTTTCGAGATCATCCAGCGCAAAGGCAACGACGGCTTCGGCGAAGGAAATTTCCGCGCACTGTTTGAATCGATAGAGCTAGATCAGATCAAACGAGGCGTCATTTAACATGCCCAAATGGATCTCACTCCCGCGTAGCGAAGGTCAGACCTCACGTCAGGCACACACCGATCTGCCCGCTGACAGCTTCGAACGCGAGCTTGGTAAAGAGGGTTTTTACGGGCCGGCGACACAGATGTATCATCGCCATCCGCCCACGGGCTGGGCTACATTTGAAGGGCCACTGCGACCCCGCGCCTTCGATTGCACAAAGCTCGATGCGATCACGGCATCACCGTGGGACGCCACCCAGCTGCTCGGCAATAACCATGTCGTCATCCGTTTCTGGCGTACTGACCAAAATATGGATCACCTCATCCGTAATGCCGACGGTGACGAACTGCTTTTCATTCATCAGGGCGAGGCTAAACTTTTTTGCGACTACGGCCATCTCTCAATTCGTGAAGGCGACTATATTATGCTACCTCGCGGCACGATGTGGCGTCTCGAAACCAGCACCGAACTCAGCATGCTGATGATCGAAGCGACCAACGACAGCTTCACCCTGCCCGACAAAGGCATTACGGGCCATCACGCGATATTCGACCCAGCCGTACTTGATACGCCACAGATCAACGACCCCTTTCGTGCTCAGCAAAATGAAACCACGTGGCCGGTCGTGATCAAACGCCACAACCAGTTTTCGACCATCACCTATCCATTCAACCCACTGGATGCGATCGGCTGGCACGGCACGCTGATGCCGCTGCGGGTTAACTGGCGCGATATCCGCCCACTGATGAGCCACCGCTATCACCTGCCCCCCTCGGCCCACACCACCTTTGTCAGCAGCCGTTTTGTCGTCTGTACTTTCTGTCCGCGACCGTTGGAAAGTGATCCCGGCGCACTCAAGGTACCGTTCTTTCACAGCAATGATGATTACGATGAGGTGCTCTTTTATCATATGGGTGATTTCTTTTCGCGTGACAACATCCACCCCGGCATGATCAGCTTTCACCCCAGTGGTTTGCCACACGGGCCACACCCCAAAGCGCTGGCCACCGGCATGAAAAACGAACGCAAGGCTACCGACGAAGTGGCGGTAATGATCGATACGCGTGACGGCCTGTCAGTCGCACCGCAAGCGGAAGCCGTCGAATGGCAAAACTACGTCAACTCGTGGAAGGAATAAGTAACAATGAAACTCGCATCACTCAATACCGGCGGACGTGATGGCACGCTGATCGTCACCAATCGTGAACTGACACGTTACGTTGCCGTACCAAAGGTCGCTACAACACTCCAGCATGCACTCGAACACTGGGAGGTGTGCCTGCCACAACTCAAGGAGCTCTATTGCGAACTCAATGAAGGCACCCTCGAAGGCAACCCACTCAACATAAACAACCTCTCTGCCCCATTACCGCGCGCCTATCAATGGCTCGATGGCAGCGCCTACCTGAGCCATGTCGAGCGCGTTCGTAAGGCGCGTGGCGCGGAGATGCCCGCCAGCCTGCTCACAGATCCACTAATGTATCAGGGCGGCAGCGACACATTTCTTGGCCCGCGCAATACAATCCATGCTACGGACGAAGCGTGGGGTATCGATTTCGAATCCGAGATCGCAGTGATCACCGACGATGTACCGCTCGGGTGCGATGCCAACGCGGCTGCCAACCACATAAAACTATTGATGCTGGTCAATGATGTCTCACTGCGCAACCTGATTCCCGCTGAACTCGCCAAAGGGTTTGGTTTTATCCACGGCAAACCGCCATGCGCCTTTTCTCCGGTGGCCGTGACACCCGATGAACTGGGTGACGACTGGCGCGACAGCAAACTACATCGTCCACTCGTTACCACTTTCAATGACGAGTTATTTGGCGATCCGAATGCCGGTGCAGATATGCAGTTCAGCTTCGCGCAACTGATTCAACACGCCGCAAAGACACGGCCCCTCGGTAGCGGTACTATTATTGGCTCCGGCACCGTCTCCAATCACGACGTCGCGCGTGGCTGCTCCTGCCTCGTTGAACGTCGTGTACTAGAAATCATTGAACATGGTGAAGCGAAAACTCAGTTCATGAAACATGGCGATCGCATTCACATCGACATGCTGGATGATAATGGCCATTCGATTTTTGGTAGCATCGAACAGGTTGTTGTCCCATGAGTAAGCTGACGCTATACACCTACTACCGTAGTACCGCTGCGTACCGTGTGCGTATCGCACTGAATTTAAAACAACTCAACTACACCCCTCACTTTGTCCATCTGACAAAAGATGGCGGTGAACAGCACTCGACACAATATCGCGAGATTAACCCACAGGGGCTAGTCCCTATGCTCATTGACGGCGACGCGCGTGTGACACAATCACTGGCAATCATCGAATACCTCGAAGAGCGCCAGCCATCACCATCGCTATTTCCAAGCACACCATTACTACGCGCACAGGCTAGATCACTGGCACAACAGATCTGTTGTGATATTCATCCGCTCAATAATCTGCGTGTACTT
Source organism: uncultured Gammaproteobacteria bacterium (assembly GCA_945787585.1). GTDB lineage: Bacteria > Pseudomonadota > Gammaproteobacteria > SZUA-140 > SZUA-140 > SZUA-76. The sequence continues at coordinate 10,080 of CALZIG010000171.1, forward strand.
AGCTACTTACGAACGGAGATGAAACAAGATGAAGCCGCGCGCCATCACTGGTATCAACACTGGATTGCTGAAGGACTGACCGCGCTTGAACAACAACTCACCCAATATAGTAAACACCAAAGCCACTACTGCTTTGGCGATGCGCCCACCATCGCAGAACTTTGCCTGATTCCTCAACTCTATA
>CALZIG010000172.1 GCA_945787585.1 uncultured Gammaproteobacteria bacterium
ATGACAATGACCTGCTTTTTTTAAACGGCATCTCCGGGCTTGGCGCGCCCTATTGGCAATCGGACTTCAACTCTCAGTTTATTGGCGATGTCAGCAATGGTAACGTCGCACAGCAGATCGTCGCCGTCATCGAGAGCATCGCCTTTCTGTTGCAGACCAATATTGAACAGCTGCAACAGCACCGACCGGGGGCCAGAAAGCTATTGATCAGCGGCGGGCTGGCGCAGCTCGATGGTCTCTGTCAACGCATCGCAGACCTCAGTGGACTAATAGCCCATCGCATGGATGAATGTGAAGCAACGGCCAGCGGTCTCGCCTGGCTGATGGCGCATCCAGACCCTACCGTAATAGACACAACCTGGTATCGCCACCCCCAGCAACAGTTTCAACCACAGCCAAACCGGGCGCTTACAGAACGTTACCAGCGTTGGCAACATGCGATGCACCTGGCCCTTAACAAAACAGCGTAAATAACAGGTAAAGCGATGCAGAAACAGACCACTCGTGATAGATTTAACAAGTCGATTCAATGCCTGACTTAACCATGAAGATACCTCAACTCGTTGCACACCGCGGTCACGCCGCACGCTATCCAGAAAACACACTGCCTGCGATTGAATCCGCGTTGAACGCTGGCGCCTGTTATGTCGAGGTCGATATCCAGTTGACGGCCGATGGAGTACCAGTGCTATTTCACGATGATGAGATGCAACGTATCACCGGTCAGTCGCAACGCATCACCCAACTCAATGCCGCGCAGTTATCTGACTATACCGCTTGCGAAGCATCACGTTTTGGCGATAAATTTTCGGGTACCCCGATTCCCACACTGGCGGAACTGCTCACACTGTTACGTGCATGGCCCGGCCGTCGCGCCTTTATTGAGATCAAAGAAGAGAGCACTCTCCTCTTTGGTACCGAATTTGTCGTCGAAAAAATCATGCAACAGCTCACGCCGCTGGGGGTGCAATGCATCCCAATCTCGTATGAGGTCGCGGCACTTGAAGCGGCCCGCATGTTGGGCGCGGAGTGCATCGGCTGGGTCGCTGCGAAATGGGATGAGACATCGCACCAAACGGCCAACCAACTGGTCCCAGACTACCTCTTCACTAATTACACCCGGCTGCCCGATAACCCGGACGATATCTGGCGCGGCCCGTGGCAGTGGGCACTGTATGAAGTGACCGATCCGGCAATGGCGCTCACCCTGGCAGCAAAGGATATCGCGTTGATTGAGACGATGGCGATTGAAGCGATGTTGACCGATCCAACGCTACAAGCGCGGGCCTGTCATGGCGCATAAATCTTATGATGTCATCATCATCGGCGGCGGTATTCACGGTACAGGCGTTGCGCAGGCAGCCGCAGCGGCGGGGCATTCGGTATTACTGCTGGAACAGGCGCAGCTCGCCAGCGGCACCTCAAGTCGCTCCAGCAAGTTAATTCACGGCGGGCTGCGCTACCTGGAAGGGATGCACTTTTCACTGGTGCGTGAATGCCTGCGCGAACGTGCATTGCTGCTTAAAAACGCACCTTCATTGGTCAAGCTACAGCCGTTTCATATCCCAGTCTATAAAGATACCCGTCGTCGCCCATGGCTGGTGAGAAGTGGTCTCATGCTTTATGCCGTGCTGGGCGGATTTAATCGCGCCAGCCTCTTTCGCTCGCTGAGCAAAGATCAATGGCAGGATCTCGATGGCCTCGACACCATCGGGCTGGAAGCAGTGTTTCGCTACTATGATGCGCAGACCGACGATGCCGCACTGACCCGCGCGGTGATGCATTCTGCGATCTCGCTCGGCGCAGAACTGGTCACTGGCGCGCAATTCATCAGTGGCCAACTCAACGACGAGGGTGCCGTCATACAATATAAACAAGACACGCTGACGGTCACCTGCGAGGCACGCGTCGTCGTTAACGCAGGCGGTCCCTGGGCCAATCAGATACTGGAAAAGATCACCCCATCGCAAGCCCCTCATGCCGTTGATCTGGTGCAGGGAACGCACATCATCATCGAAGGGACACTCAGCAAAGGGATCTATTACATGGAGGCGCCGACAGACCGACGTGCCATCTTCGCCATGCCGTGGCACGGCAAGATTTTAGTGGGCACCACTGAAACCGCCTTCGACGCCAGTACCGATCCAGCCAGTGTCGCGCCACAGGAACAGGAGGCCCAATATCTGCTCAAGACCATGGCCAGTTACTTCCCGGCCTACCGTAACTTGCAGACAAATCCGGTCTGTAGCGCCTTTGCAGGGCTGCGGGTATTGCCTCGCGGCGATAGCAGCGAAGGTAAAAAGAACAGTGCCTTTACTCGCCCAAGAGAGACTGTACTGCACACTGATCGCACGACTGCTCCCCGACTGCTAACTATTTATGGCGGCAAACTCACAGCCTACCGCGCCACTGCAGAGAAGTGCCTTCAACGGCTACAACCATCGCTTCCTAGTCACAAGGCCATAGCCAATACTCATCGATTGACACTGGAAGATCCCGGGGCCGACCATGACTAACGTTGTCAAAATCGCACTATTATTGATGGTTATCACTTTCGGAGGCTGCACCACTTTACACAAAGCCGAGGAAACACCCGCCCTTCCACTCGAAACCATCAACGTGCCACCAGCCCTAGTCGATCCCATGGTAGCTACGCCCATACCTAAGCCTGAACCTGAGCCTGCATCTGAACCGGTTTCGGTACAGGCACCACCAGCGAATAAGATAGCATCACCGCGGCCACTGAATGTCGCCGTCATCATCAGCCGTGATCTCGAAAAGCACCACCAACTCAGCGATGAAATCGGTCGTCTTATCACCTTCAATGACGGAACGTTCACTCCCTTTTATCTCTACCAACAAAGCGCAGCAGAGGTTATCCTGCGGATCACAAATGAGCGGTACCAGCAGGTGGTTGCCATCGGACTGGGTGCCGCAAAGGCAGCTAAAATGCTGCAACAGATACCGGTCGTCTTCTGCCAGATATACAATTACCAGGATTACAATCTTGTCTCTGCACATTTCAAAGGGGTCAGCCTGATTCCTGCTGTTGACCAGCAGTTCAAGGCATGGAAGGAAGCGATGCCAGCACTTAAACGGGTCGGCGTCATCGTCGGTGATGGCAAACAGGCATTTATTGAGGAGGCAACACAAAGGGCAACCGCGCACGGCATCACGCTTATCAGCCGTACCGTCAATAATGATAAAGCGATGTGGGAGGCGTTCCGACGCTTGCTCCCGCAGGTTGAGGGCTTCTGGTTACTGCCCGACAACCGGATTCTTAGTCGACGAACACTACGAAATATGGCGGACTACAGTATCAAACACACGACCCCGCTGTTCACTGTCAACGGTCTGCTATTAGAGGCGGGGGCCATGCTTAGCGCCACTCAGGTCGATAGCGATATCGCAGAAAAAGTGGTGGTACGCCTGCTTGCAAGCACCCCTGACAACACCATTCCCGGTACCGACATTACACCGCTCGAACTGGCTCATATCACAATTAATACTGAAACAACAAAAAAGTTTAACCTCATGATCCCGAAAGAAAATACAGAGATTCATGGCGAAAGATAGCCGCCCGGTCAGGTTAACGATACACTATATAGAAGTAATTTAAGTAACGCACACTGGCAAGCCCAAAAAGCGGGTCTGGTGCAATCAAACACAGCGCTATGCTGACGGCATCACGCCGCCATATTAACACCAACAAAAAAGATGAAAGATAAAACCAAACACCGTAGCCTGGTCGGCGATATCCTGTTAGTCCACGTGGCTTATGCCATTATCGTTTATATAGCAGCGGTCACATGTCTGTGGATCACCACTAGCTGGATCATCGACAACAACCTTGAAAAGTGGGCCGTTCGCTGGACCCAGGAACTCAACCAACTCGGCACACCACTCTATAATGATGACGCTAAGGCGGACCGTTTCATCCATATTGAGGACTACATCGAAAAGTTTCCCGAAATTGCCTATGTCACTTACTACACGCTGGATGGGACACCGATCTTCCGTGAGAAACACACTGACATCACTACCGCACCATCAAGCCTTAGCTCAAAACAGATGGCTCAACTTGGCAACACAACGCACATCAAGAAACCCCATATTATCAGGCACGATCAAGATAATTCGCTCTATGTCAAAGCGTACACGCCTGTTTGGTTAGAATCGATTCCTGATGACGGCCTGCTGGACTTTAGCCTTGCAGATACTAGGCGTGATAAGGTGAAGCTGGTCGGTTATGTTGAACTTGGCCTCGACTTCAGCACTTATGAAAAACAGTTCATCAACAACCTGCTTGCTGGCAGTGTCATTATCCTGATTATTTTCATGATCATTCTTGCCATTAGCCGGGCGGTGATCAAACAGGCCATCATGCCCCTCACTACTTTAAACAAAGCATTAAAGCATCTCGCCGAAGGCAATACAGAGTTCAATGTTCCGCGCTCGACACATCGAGAAATCAACAATATCAGCCATGCACTGAATACCACCATCAAGGCACTGCGCGAGCGCGATGCAACCTTGCTACGATTAGCCGATCACGATTCACTGACCGGACTCTACAATCGTAACTTCTTCACCGAAAAACTGGAGAAACTTGCGGCGACCAATAGCACCAGCGCATTGCTTTTTGTCGATCTGGATCATTTTAAATATGTCAATGACACATTAGGGCACGAGGCCGGTGACCGCATGCTGGTGCAGGCCGCACGCTGGTTAAAACATCACCTCAGAAAATGCGACACACTGTGCCGATTTGGCGGTGATGAGTTTACGATCCTGATTGAAGAGACCACGCAACAAAAGACTGTTCAGCTCGCCAGTAACCTGGTCACCATGATGAACCAGCATCTGGTATTCATCGACAGTAATCAGCAATTCCAGGTCAGTTGTAGTATCGGCGTCACCATGATTGATTCTGATCTCTACACCCCGGATGAGTTTCTCTCGCAGGCCGATCTTGCCTGTCATGAAGCAAAGCGCGCTGGACGTAATCGTCACTACTTCTACGAGAAACTTAAAAATGAAACGGGAAAAATGGAGGAGGATATCGGTTGGTCACGGCGTATTGAGGCCGCGCTCAAACATAATCAGTTTGTGCTAGAATATCAGCCCATCGTCAACGTACACACCGGTCACTCCGATATCTACGAGGTGTTGTTACGCCTCTCTGGCGAGGATGACAAGCTGATCCCACCCTCCGCCTTTCTTCCCGCTGCGCAACGTTTTGGCCTGATGGTCGAGATTGATCACTGGGTGATCAAGCATGCACTCATGGCGCTTGCCAACCACCGCAAACTTAACCCCGACATCAAGTTTGCGATTAACCTTTCCGGTCATGTCTTCGAAGAGGTCAATCTCTTCAGGATCGTACAGGAGAATATCGAGCGATATCAGATCCCACCGGAATCACTCATTTTCGAGGTCACCGAACAGGTCGCGGTACAGCACATCGCAGAGGCTAACCTGCTGATCAAAAAACTGATTGCGCTGGGCTGCGAATTTGCGCTCGATGATTTCGGTTCCGGCTTTAGCTCGTTTAACTATCTCAAGCATCTACCGATTCACTACATCAAGATCGATGGCAACTTCATTGAAAATATGACTAATGACAAGACCGATCAGGCGATGGTGCGCTCGATGATTCAGATCGCCAAGTCCGTCGGAAAATTTACCATTGCTGAATATGTGCTGGATGAAGATACGATGTCACTGCTCAAGGGACTCGGCATCGACTATGCACAGGGGCACTATGTCGGCAGGCCACAACAGCAACTCGCTTAACGGGCCTGACCAGCATCGCGTCGCAGCTGCTGCAACTCAGCGGACGACAACGTAAATGATTTACCAAATCCCGCCACAAAACGCACCTGTTCGGGCGTAAAGCGGAACAGGATAAAATCGGCAAAGCCAAACAGCGGCTGCGCATCTGGTAACACCTTGAGATATTGCTCCCGCGCAGTTTCATATGACGGGCTATCGCGTGTTAACTCGACGACACTACCCTGCAACGTGGCCCGAGCTAATGTCTGCGGATCACCTACGCCACTATCCATTTCACTCATCACAAGAGCCGCTTGTGAATTAGCTAACAGGTTAGCCGTATGTTTCGCAAGGCGGCTTACATGAATCAAAAAACCATCGTCATCGACCTCTGCAACATAGGCGACATAAGACGCGAGCGGTCGGTTATCCTGTGCAGTTGCCAGCGCCCCCCAGCGATGTGCAAACACCAACTGTACAAGCTTCTGCGCATCAACCGGTTCCATTGATCAGTACCGTGCTAACCCGGTGGCCACTGAAGAGCACGTCCTGCCAACAGATGCAGATGTATGTGAAATACTGTCTGACCGCCATCTTGATTACAGTTCATCACTGTGCGGAAGCCATCCTCGGCAACCCCTTCCTGTTGCGTTATTTTTTTCACTGCATGATACATCTTGCCCAATAGCGCCGCATTGGCTTCATCAACGTCATTGAGCGTCGTAATATGGGCCTTCGGGATTACCAATACATGCAGTGGCGCCTGTGGATTGACATCACGAAAGGCCAACACATCCTTATCTTCATAGACCTTATCCGGGGCAATCTCACCACTCACCATTTTACAAAATAGACAGTCACTCATGTCATTCAACTCCTTGCTGGGATGACGATGTCATTTGTTATCATGCACTCATGTTATAATAACGCCTAACATCTTACATAAAGTAGTCATAACCGCCAAACAGTCAACCCCATGAATTCCAGAAACCTGATCGCCACCTTTTTGTTATTAATCACAGCACTGCCCGCTGCCCATGGACAACTGCTGCCCCGCTGGGAGCTCGGTATTGGTCTCGGTGGTTTAAACCTGCCCTACTACCGCGGCTCAGATATTTACCGTAACTATGTAGCGCCATTACCTTATGTGACTTATCGCGGTGAACGATTAAGTATTGATCGGAGCGGTATTCAGGGGCACCTTTTTCAATCCAGGCGAATCAAACTGGATCTGAGCCTCGCCGGCGGTATTCCTGTCTCTAGCGATGGTGATAGTCCGCGCGCCGGCATGCCCGACCTCGACCCGACTGTTGAACTCGGCCCGTCCCTCGAATTTAATCTGTGGCAACTTAGCCACAAGCGTCAGTCACTCTGGCTCAAACTACCGCTGCGTTCTGCCCATTCAATCGGTGGTGATGGTTTTTTTAAACATCGCGGTTGGACCTTTTCACCTTTTCTGGAATACACCGCGAGAAGTGTGGTACATGATGATTGGAAAGGCAGTCTCTCCGTCGGCCCGCTCTACGCCGACCGCGACTACCACAACTATTTCTACGAAGTGACACCGGCTTATGTCACCACATCACGTAATGAATACCGTGCCAGCAGTGGCTACAGTGGCGCGCGTACCACTTTGTCATTCCGCAAAAACATCACTAAGAAATTACGCCTCGGCGTCTTTGCACGTTTTGATACACTGAAAAATACGACCTTTGAAGATAGCCCACTGGTCACCACCAAACATTATCGCGCGTTAGGATTCGCGCTCATATGGATGTTCTCACAATCGGATGAGATGGTTAAAGTGCCGTAGCGCCATACGGCGTGATATTTCTAATCACTCAACTTCTCCACCGTATCTGCCAGTCTCCGACCAAGCGCCATGACCACGTTTTGTTTACTTTCATCAACCAACGAACCATCTTCATTAAAGGCCTTAAATGCCTGTGGAATCGCTTGTTGATCGGGTAACACCGTTACCCCAATATTGGCCAGCAACATCCTTAAAAAAACCAACCCGCGAAGCCCACCTAACGCACCAGGAGATGTCGCAAGAATGGCGGCTACTTTTCCCTGATATGCGACTAAAGGTGGCTCATCAGCGGATTCCGCACGTGATGCCCAGTCAATAACATTTTTCAGCAGCGGGCTAAAGGCACTATTGTATTCAGGGGAAGCGATGATGAAGGCATCATGCTCTATCAGGAGTTTTTTAAATCGATGAGCATTTTCCGGCATGCCCGATTCAGCTTCCAGGTCCTGATTGAAAAGAGGCATCGGGAAATCGGCTAAATCAATCAACGTAACATCGGCACCAGCCTCCTGAGCACCGGATACAGAAATCTTCAGTAACTTTTGATTGAAGGAACCCTTTCGACTGCTACCTGAAAAAGCAAGAATTTTTGACATCATACATACCTCTTTTAAAAGCGATTACAACTCAATACTGAAACTCAGTGGCCACTACTCTACGCTTACCTATTATAATAGATAGTGTGCTGAATAATGTGGACTTCCTTCGTTTCAGTAGACATTCGTGCCTCACGCGCTGGATTGCTCAAACGCCTCTGGGCTAATGTTTCCCAGGTGCTGATGACGTCTGGCTTTAATATAAAACACTTCGATGTAATCGAATAATTCTGCTTTAGCTTTTTCTCGCGTACTAAAGATATGACGCCGTACTTTCTCTTTCTTGAGACTGCTAAAAAATGATTCGACTGCCGCATTATCATAGCAATTGCCTCGGTAATCATCCCATTTTTAACTGACACCAAAAGCAGAGGTCATGCTGCTGCCAGCATTCGTTTAGGTGGCAAGCCACCATTCGCCTTATTAGGGCGTTCATTATTGTAGAACCAAAGCCAC
>CALZIG010000173.1 GCA_945787585.1 uncultured Gammaproteobacteria bacterium
AGCTCTTCCAGCTCTTTACGCAGGCTTTCTGCACCGCCGAGTGTCAAAGGAACTTTACTCATGCATTTAACTCCTTATGCAAGTCTTGTAGATTATTAACATCATCCTGATCGATCTGCTTGAGCGCCAGTGCCGTCACATGCGCACCCGCGATCGTAGTGGTGTATGTCACTTTATGTTGTAACGCGGCTCGTCGAATCTGGCTTGAATCCGACACGGCACGTTTACCTGCAGTCGTATTGATAATAAAACTGACTTCATCATTTTTAATCATATCAACAATATGCGGCCGTCCATCTGCAACCTTATTCACCACTTCAGATGAAATCCCCGCTTCATCGAATGCAGCCTTAGTACCGCGAGTCGCGACAATATCATAATTCATTTCGCTCAACATCTGCGCAACCTCTACCGCCTTCGGTTTATCACCATCCCTCACACTGATAAAGACACAGCCACCGCGAGGTAACTCAACGCCGGCACCTAACTGGGCCTTGGCAAATGCTTCAGCAAAAGTCCGTCCAACCCCCATTACCTCACCGGTGGACTTCATCTCAGGCCCTAATAACGTATCGACGCCCGGAAACTTCGCGAATGGGAAGACCGCCTCTTTCACTGAAAAATACTCGGGAACAATTTCTTTAGTGACCCCTTGCTCGGCAAGTGTTGTACCCGCCATGCAGCGCGCACCAATCTTCGCCAGTGATAAGCCACACGCCTTTGAAACAAAGGGCACAGTACGTGATGCGCGCGGATTCACCTCAAGCACGTAGATATCATTATTCTTAATCGCAAACTGGACATTCATCAGCCCTTTCACCTTAAGGCCCAGTGCCAACTGCCTGGTCTGTACGCGGATCTGATCAACGATTGCAGGGTCAAGGCTATACGTTGGCAGTGAACAGGCTGAATCACCGGAGTGAATCCCCGCCTGCTCGATATGTTCCATGATGCCGCCAATCACAACCGCTTTGCCGTCACACACCGCATCGACATCAATCTCAATCGCATCGCTGAGGAAATGATCCAGCAACACCGGCGAATCATTAGAGACCTGTACCGCCTCGGTCATGTAACGTTTCAGATCATCTTCGTTGTGTACGATCTCCATTGCGCGGCCACCCAGTACATAAGATGGGCGGACCACCAGCGGAAAACCGATATCCTTCGCCAGTTCAACCGCCTGTGCTTCGGTACGTGCCGTGGCATTCGGTGGTTGCTGTAAGCCCAGCGCCTGGATCAACTGCTGAAAGCGCTCACGGTCTTCGGCAAGATCGATCGCATCGGGTGAGGTACCGATGATCGGTGTGCCCGCCGCCTCCAGCGCACGCGCCAGCTTCAGCGGTGTCTGGCCTCCGTACTGTACAATCACTCCTTTGGGTTTTTCAACCGCGATAATCTCCAGCACATCTTCCAGTGTCAACGGTTCGAAATAGAGTCGATCCGAAGTGTCGTAATCGGTTGAAACCGTCTCAGGATTACAGTTGACCATGATGGTCTCATAGCCATCTTCACGCATCGCAAAGGCGGCCTGTACACAGCAGTAATCAAACTCAATGCCCTGCCCGATACGATTGGGGCCTCCGCCCAGCACCATAATTTTATCGCGCTTCGAAGGGGCCGCCTCACACTCCTCTTCATAGGTCGAATAGAGATAGGCGGTGGTTGATGCAAACTCAGCCGCACAGGAGTCAACCCGCTTATAAACAGGGTGAATATCGAGTTTGTTACGCAGTTCGCGCAGTTTATCTTCATGCGTTTGCAACAGCGTTGCCAGACGACGATCAGAGAAACCTTTACGCTTCAATGCATACAGTTCATAACGCGCTAAACTCTCCAGCGCACGCCCCTTGATGCCCTTTTCGAATGCAACCAGCTGTTCGATCTGCACCAGAAACCATGGGTCAACCATACAGAGTTTATAGACTTCATCGACCGACAGGCCGTAACGAAATGCATCGCCGATATACCAGACTCGATCCGGTCCGGGCGAACCCAGTTCCTGTTGAATGGTTTCAAGCGCGTCTTCGGAGGTCACATCAATCATTTCATTGAGGCCGTCCATGCCGGTCTCCAGTCCACGCAACGCCTTTTGTAGCGACTCCTGAAAGGTGCGTCCAATCGCCATCACTTCACCGACCGATTTCATCTGCGTGGTGAGACGTGAATCTGCTTTAGGGAATTTCTCAAAGGTAAAGCGCGGTACCTTTGTCACAATATAATCGATGGTGGGTTCGAACGACGCCGGGGTCGCACCACCGGTGATCTCGTTGCTCAACTCATCAAGGGTGTAGCCAATCGCCAGTTTTGCCGCCACGCGTGCGATTGGAAAGCCGGTCGCCTTGGATGCCAGCGCCGATGAACGCGAAACGCGAGGGTTCATCTCAATAATAATCAGACGACCATCTTCAGGGTTGAGGCCAAATTGTACATTGGAGCCGCCCGTCTCCACCCCGATTTTACGCAGCACCGCCAGCGACGCATCGCGCAGCTTCTGGTACTCTTTATCGGTCAGTGTCAGCGCGGGTGCGATGGTGATTGAATCACCGGTATGCACGCCCATCGGGTCAAAGTTTTCAATCGAGCAGATAATGATGCAGTTGTCATTGCGGTCACGCACCACCTCCATCTCATACTCTTTCCAGCCGACCAGCGACTCTTCAATCAGCAGCTCATTAGTGGGCGACAGGTCGAGACCACGTTCGCAGATCTCAACAAACTCCTCACGATTGTAGGCGATGCCACCGCCACTCCCACCGAGCGTAAACGAGGGACGAATCACGGTGGGAAAACCGACCTTCTTCTGTACCTGAAACGCCTCTTCCATGCTGTGTGCAATGCTGGAGCGCGGCGACTCAAGGCCGATGCTATCCATCGCCTTGCGGAAACGGTCGCGATCTTCAGCCATATCGATGGCATCGATAGAGGCACCGATCATCGCCACGCCAAATTTTTCAAGGATCCCTTCACGCGCAAGATCGAGCGCACAGTTCAGTGCCGTCTGCCCACCCATCGTCGGCAACAACGCATCCGGACGTTCTTTTTCGATGATTTTGGCAACGGTCTGCCAGCGCACCGGTTCGATGTAGGTGGCATCCGCCATCTCGGGGTCGGTCATGATCGTGGCCGGATTGGAGTTCACCAACACCACACGATACCCCTCTTCGCGTAGCGCCTTGCAGGCCTGTGCCCCGGAATAGTCGAACTCGCACGCCTGGCCGATGATGATGGGGCCCGCGCCAATCACTAGAACACTTTTTATATCAGTACGTTTTGGCATTTTTTATTTCAGTAAAAGGTCACAATAAAAGTTCACGTAGAAGTCCGTTACTTGCGTCATTGACGCTGCTGCATCAGTTCAATAAAGTGATCGAACAGAAAGGCTGCATCATGCGGTCCCGGACTTGCCTCAGGGTGTCCCTGAAAACCAAAGGCGGGTTTTTCAGTGTGGTGTATCCCCTGCAGCGATTGATCAAACAGCGAGCGGTGTGTCGCGCGCAGCGTGGCAGGCAATGTTGCCTCGGCCACTGCAAAACCGTGATTCTGGCTGGTGATCATCACTGCACCGCTTTCGAGGTCCTGCACCGGATGGTTGGCACCGTGATGACCAAACTTCATCTTTTCGCTCTCGGCACCGCAGGCAAGCGCTAACAATTGATGGCCAAGGCAGATACCAAACAGCGGGATATCAGTCGTTTCGAGAAAGGTACGAATCGCATTGATGGCATAATCACACGGTGCTGGATCACCCGGACCATTGGATAAAAATATCCCTTCAGGTTGCATCGCAAGCACTTCACTCGCGGGTGTCTGAGCGGGCACTACCGTCACGTTACAGCCACGCTCCACCAGCATGCGCAGAATATTTCGTTTTACCCCGAAGTCATAGGCGACTACGTTAAAGCGATGCCCATCGGCCGCATGTTGTATGGTCGAGGTAGACCAACGCCCGACACCCTGACCCCAGGGATAAGGTTTATCTGTCGTCACCACTTTGGCCAGGTCCATCCCCTTCAAACCGGGAAAGCCACGTGCAGCTGCTAGTGCAGTTGCTTCGTCAATCGTATTACCTGTGACGATGCAACCGTTCTGCGCCCCTTTATCGCGCAAGATTCGCGTCAGACGGCGGGTATCAATATCGGCAATGCCAATCACATTATGGCGTTCGAGATAAGAGGCCAGTGAAGCCTCTGCACGCCAGCTACTATAGGTCAGTGGCAGGTCACGAATCACCAGTCCGCTGGCGGCAATCCCGCCCGACTCTTCATCATCGGCGTTGACGCCAACATTACCAATATGTGGCTGGGTCAGGGTCACGATCTGCTTTGAA
>CALZIG010000174.1 GCA_945787585.1 uncultured Gammaproteobacteria bacterium
CTGGAGATAACCACATTGAGCCAACATAAGCTCTCCACTCTTTTAAACAATGCTCGACATCCACTGTAGGAATGTTTGGTGGATTAACCCCTCGGTCAAATAAACATTTCATATATTTTTTCACTGCTGTCCCGTTAACTATCACAGCAAAGCCATCTGATTGGTATTCGGTTGTTTACCGCATGGAGGATCGCCTCTCAGCAAGGCCATCAAGTCCCGTTTTTCAAATAAGTTCAGTTGTAATAACCGCAAAATTTGTTGTGTGCTTTTTTGCAGCTTAGATTGAAACCTGAGATAAGCCAAAAGCAAATAGATACACAAAGCAATCCATATCTGTGTCATGACGGCATTCTTACTCGTGCCGACAAAAGATTTGATTTTCAGGTTCTGTTTAATCCATTTGAAGAACAACTCAACCTCCCATCTTGCTTTGTAAATATCAGCAATGGTTTTAGCCGCGAGCTTGAAGTTGTTGGTTAGAAACTGATAACGCTTTCCAGTGACTTCATCCTGATAACCAATACGACGCAATCGGACAGGGCACGTCTTCGCTGTTTGAACGCCCGTAAACTCAATCGTTTGATCGCTGCTCAAACCTTTACTTTTCAATACGGCGCGACGTTCCACTATACGGTATTTTGCATTGGTTTTGAGCCGCGTCACAAAGAATATTCCTTTTCTGGTCAACTGGTTATACCATGCGTAATCATTGTAGCCCTTGTCAATCGCGATGATACTTCCCTTCGGAAAGTTCAGCGTGCGCCCCACCGTCACATCATGTGTTTTTCCCTCTGTCACGGTCACAAACTCGGGTAAGTATCCCGCATGGTTCAATCCGACATGAAGCTTTATCGCCCCCTTGGTGGTTCGAAAATCAGCCCAGGGGAAAATAGACAGGCATAAATCAATCGTCGAAGCATCCAATGAATAAAGCGGATGATTGAAACGGAAATTGTGGCCTGGCACGACACCATGACAGCGCTGTAATAGCTTTCCAAACAAAGCTTCGTACAGCTCATATGGTTTACCGTCATTAATGCGAGACAAGTTTGAACGAGATAGCTTTGCGCTTCCAAGATGATAAAGCCGGTGGGTTTGTGCCGAAATATTTTCAACAATATCGCGTAGGCTATTTCGCCCTGCCAATTGCGCCATGGCCATGGTCACAAACTGTGACCACCGGGATGCCGTGCGGAAAGAACGTCCCGAATGGTGTTGGTTGGCCAGCGTTTCGAACTCATGTCTCGGGGTAAATTTGAGTAATTGTCCAAGTACGGTATTATTGTGTGCCAAGGCTTAGGTCTCCTGATATTACAGTGTTTGCTTGCACTTTCATTGTAACAATTCATTGAGATTTAAGCCTTTTTTATTACTGTTAACGGGACAGCAGTGAAAATATTTATTAACTACTGAGAAAAGTCATAAAGCGAATGATGTAGCGACGCACTATTATAGGGCTAAATAAAGAAGCAACTGCGCTATCAATACACATAGAATGATAATTGATCAACAGGGAGGAACACTATAAATTAAGAATACAAGACAACGTAGACTATTAAGAAGTCTATGCAATAATATTCATTATGGAACGTATAAAGAACCTTATGTAACATGGGCGTTACGTTATATGAAGCAGCTATTTCTAGCAGCCTGTCAAACGCCAGTAACCGCAAGTAGTTCTATTTATAAATATCTATAACTTTTCAGCCTGACACCCCATTGCCTTTAGCAGTTCAATCATGCCTTGCTCGCCACCCAATGCCTGGCACCGACAAGCCACAAAACAGTCGTAACCACCATCCAATATAGTATCAAGACCCTTAGCCATTTCGATATTCTGTAATACTGGAAAATGTAGTCAAAGATGTATTTAAATACAGCTGCCAGCTGTGAATTAATCAAACCTTCCTTAATAATATTTTTAAGCTTCATTTAAGCTTACATCTTCATAATTGCATTCAACATAACAATAGTTATGTGAGAACTTTCAACCATACTGGAGAATAACGAAGATGTTTAATTATATAAAAATTTTATTGATGTCCGTCGTCCTCATGAGCATCGGTTCAAATGCATGGGCAGATACGCCACCTGAAATCAACACACCTGATTCTCATTCAGTAGAACACAAAGGAACAATCAGCTTATATCGTGTGCAAATACAGGGCCTTGAATTTGGAAGAGATAAAAATAGAATTGATGCTGAAATCATAGTCACGCTCGATTCTCAGCCAGATATGGTCTACACAGTAAGGCTACACGAAGACTCACCTCCCGTTAACAAAGTATTAGCAGACACTTTGCGTGATGCTTACTTAAACAAAACACCAGTGACGATATACCACCAAATTGCACCGGGTAAAAAACATGTCAAAATTCACATGATTCAACTTAATACTAAATCGTAGTGTCTTGAAAATTGATCTGGCAGATTTTCTTTATAAAAACACTGCCAGATCAAGCTTATTTCTGCCTTCATTCACCCGGCTATATTTTATTTTTTGACTGAATTGCCTGATGAGTCAAGCATCGAAAATCAACGAGAGTAAAAATCAGGGCCAAATGAATGTATTCAGATGTTACAACTGCTCGGTTTTATACCCCTTCGCCTGCAACAGTTCAATAAGCCCCATCTCGCCACCCATATGCCCGGCACCCACTACCACGAAGCAATTGCAGCCACCACGCAACATAGTATCCACACCCTTGGCCATCGCGATGTTTCTATCAGTAATCATTAAGCGATAAAGCTCTTCACCCACTGCATTTTTTTTCATATCATCTATAAATATTTTATTTAACGCCTGTGGGTTACCCGACTGCCACGACTTAAACATAGTGTCGAAATATTCTTTGGCATTCCCTACATCACTTATAGTTTGCTGTAGCATCGCAATCTGCACCTTTTGAGGAAGTCCACTCAACATCGCCAACTGCTGTTTTACCGACTCCAGCTCACGGATCGGTTTATGTTCTTTTTTTGCAAAGTCTAGAAAGTGTTGATCAATACCCAGCGTTTCATCAAGCCCAATATTTTTCAGTGCGAGTGCCGTCAGTGTCATTGAAGCAAACCACGGACGCATGCCTTCAATCATGGCGGAAGGTATACCGATACTGGTAGAGAGCACATTCAACTCCTTCCATGTGGCAGCATCCAATACTGTCTTCAGGGTTGTTCCATCATTATAGACGCCACTGCTCATCATCATTTGTGCCAACATGTTTTGATCAGCATCCGCTACATTGGCCTCAACCACCAGCGCATCGGCGCTTTTAAAGGCATTTAGTATAGTGATCGGTAACGGGTACATGCTCTCTTTTCCAAAGTGTATAGAGCCCATCAGGTAGCCGTGCTGCTTTCCTTTTGATATTCGCCAGGCAAAGTTTTTTCCGCTAGCCTGCGCTGACACAGGCTTTTTCGTCGCCACTGCTTCCACGGTTTTTACAGGGATGGCGACTGTATCAACATCCGTTGCGTCATCCGCAGCTAACTCGGTCGTTATGGCTATCTTCTCTTCAACTTCTGCACTATGACAGGGACTATCCTGAAATGCGATACGGCCCATCGCATCGCGACATTTGAAAATATCACTGCTATGGACAGAGAGAAATGGCATCACGCCAAGCAGTAATAAGATAATTTTCAACCGTCTCTTTTTCACGTATTGCCCTTCATATAATGATCGTCATAAAAATTCACGTCGAAACTAGACTCACTGTAAAATACTATTAAGGAATCTCTGATTTATTCTGAGCGAAGTAGATTGTGATCTAAAACTTTTAGATTTAAGGCGAGAATCGCACGTAATAGCGGGCTATTGCGAAGATTTTCAACGCAGAAGCTGAATGTTTTAGACGCAAGATACGATCTCATGAATAAATCAGAGGTTCCTTAAGTAAACATCTCAAGCTTAAGGGGTTCAATCGCACCCAGCCACATCGCATAATCGCGATGATCTCGCAGATCATCGCCACTCAGCGGGTGAATCATGACAGTCAGCCCCTCACGATACATCGCCAACCATGTCATAACGGCTGCAAATTGTGGTATCGAAAATGTCAGCTGACAACTCCAGCAGGGATGGGGCCCCACTGGCCGTTCATGCACGCGCCCCATTTCAATCATAAAAATTTCTGCCGCACGCTGACACAGCTGCCGCGCCTGCGCTATTGTTGAGGCATCAAAATAGACATGCGCGTGGTAACCTTCAACTTCATCCAGTAACGGCACGATTTCTTTGCTCATTGAATAATCAACCTCAGTCGCTTAAGATTTTTTTAATCAGCGATCTCACTTCCGCAGGATCAAAGGGCTTATCACACACCGCTGAAACACCAGCCTGTTTAATGCCCGCCAAACGACTACAGTTTTTCTCACTGGTTACCATTAAAATAGGAATCGATTTATCTAACCCTTGTACACGCACATGACGAATCAACTCCTGCCCATCCATCTCAGGCATATTATAGTCAGTGACAATCAGGTCAAAGGCGCGCTGTTCCATACACTTCAGCGCCTCTTTACCGTTGATAGCCTGCATAATATTTTCCATGCCAAGGCCGTTCAATACGCGGCAGATATGTTTACGGGCAGACTCGCTATCATCCACAACCAGCACCATTAATTGCTCAAGCTCGATATCTGCCAGTTCAGCATTATCTGGCTCAATATGTTCAAGCGCTGTATAGAGCGCTTTTTCCAGGTCGTTCAGGGCGAAGGGTTTAGAGAGAATCGCAACGACTCCGGCCTGCCGTAAAGGCTCTAGATAATAATCTGAGTGTTCACTGGAAATGAGCATAAAGGGGACCGCTTCAAGGGTACTGTCTTCACGCATATACTGAACGAGTTCCGTGCCACTCATATCGGGAAGATGCATGGCACTCACCACTAAATCAGGTTGGTACTGGTACATATCCCTGAGTGCTGCATATCCCTCATCAAACCACTCTACACGACTCAACCCCAACTCATTCAGGTGACCCAAAATCACCTTTCGTTGCGTCATTGATGGCTCAACAAAGGTCACCGCTAAGTCAGCAATCTTGATGCCGTGCTCGGTCATTTTAACTCCCTGACTAAATACGTAATGGAATAAGCCCCTAATCTACTATTATCGGCACTTACCACAATCCTTTAGGGCCAAATACCACGCGATAACGTCACCTTCACCAGATGCTCAATGGTGGCTACCAGCGCAGCCGTTCTCAAATCGACTGGATAACAAGGGCAGTGTTCATCAGCTTGCCTATCTGATGGCACATTCGATTGCGCGCGCTCTGCCTCAGCCGACAACGCGCCCCAGCGATCGACGACCCGATCAACCGCTTTATGAATCTTCTGTTTCAGCTTTTGATTAATGAGCTCAAGCTCCCACTGTTCATGCTCAAAGTTCTGCACCCACTCATAGTAACTCACCACCACACCACCCGCATTCACTAGAATGTCTGGGAGTAAATGAACACCATTTTCAAGCAGGATGGCATCTGCCCCCGGTGTCGTTGGGCCATTGGCAGCCTCGACAATGAGCTTCGCTTTAATACGCGCCGCATTGCCTTTATGGATCTGGTTACTCTGCGCGGCAGGAATTAGGATATCGCAGTCGAGTTCCAGCAGATCTGCATTGGTGATCGACATCGTCTCCGGTACCCCGACCACTGTATTATGCGTCTGTTTATAAGCCAACACCGCTTCGATATCGAGGCCGCGCTCATCATAAATACCGCCCTGACTATCACTCACGGCAACAATAATGGCACCCGCTTCAGCAAATAACTGGGCCGCGATGGCGCCAACATTACCAAACCCCTGCACCGCAACACGCACGTCGCTAAGATCCTGAAAACCACATAAGGTCGTCTGCTCAAGGAAGCGTTGCGTAGCATAGAGTGCGCCACGCGCCGTGGCTTCACGTCGCCCATGTGATCCACCCAGTTCAATCGGCTTGCCGGTGACAACCGAGCGATTATTACGCCGCGGGTGCAGCACTTCATAGGTATCGTAAATCCATGCCATCGTCTGTGCATTGGTGTACATATCGGGCGCTGGAATATCAGTGTTCGGACCTATTGCATCCCCCAACTCGGTAATATATCGACGCGTGATACGACGCAACTCATCTTCGCTCAACACCTTGGGGTCACACACCACGCCACCTTTGGCACCACCAAACGGAATATCGACCAGCGCACACTTCCAGGTCATCTCCGCTGCAAGAAACTGCACCTCCTCGACAGAGAGAGCCGGGTGATAACGTATTCCGCCTTTCCCCGGCCCCAGTATCTGGTTATGTAAGACACGAAATCCCTGAAAGATCTGCACCGAACCATCATCCATTTCCACCGGAAAATTGACGCTCAACGTACGCTTGGGGGCATGTAAAAAACCAAACAGGCCGCGGTGAAAGCCATCCAGTAAGTTAGTCGCACAGCGTAACCGCTGTAAGCTGGTTTTTGACAGATCCATATCTTCCAACTCTGTGGCCTGCGCCAGTACTTCGCTACCTGTCATCATCGACCTCTGTATAAAAAATTCATGATATGCGGGGAGTACGGATAAGCGTATAATTACAACACCAACCTTAAGATAATCACTCCGTAACAGCAAGAGGGAAATACTATGCAGGCATTTGCGCGTAATTCCAAAAGCAGTATTCTTATTACACTGGGAGTAACACTCCTGACACTGCTATCGATGTCCGCACAGGCAGCGGATGCCCCATCGATGGAGGGTAAAAAGCTACAACAGGCTATCAATGGAGATCATCGTAGCGCTGACAACAAAGCTCGCGACCAATACCGAAAACCATTAGAGACACTTCGCTGGCTCGGTATAAAAGACAATATGAGCGTAGTCGAGATTACACCCGGGGGTGGTTGGTACACTGAAATCCTCGCCCCTTATCTAAAGGAAAATGGCACTTTCTACGCCGCCGGTTTTGATGGCGAATCTAACGTGCGTTTTTTTCGTAATGCCACCCAGGCATTTAATAAAAAACTTGCCGCCAATCCCGCCGCTTATGACAAGGTCATTGTCACTGTACTGGCACCACCTGCTAAAACCGAGATTGCCCCAGCGGGCACGGCTGATATAGTGCTCACCTTTCGCAATGTCCACAACTGGATGGCGGCAGGCAGCAGCGATGCCATGCTGGCCGCGATGTATACTGCACTCAAACCCGGTGGCATTCTCGGACTGGTCGAACATCGTGGCAACCCCGACGTTAAACAGGACCCCAAGGCGAAATCAGGATACGTCAATGAAGCCTATACCATTGCGCTGGTCGAAAAGGCAGGCTTCAAACTGGTCGATAAATCTAACCTACTCGCCAATCCCAAAGATACGAAAGACCATCCCAAAGGCGTGTGGACTCTCCCCCCTACGCTACGCCTCGGGAACAAAGATCAAAATAAATATCTGGCGATTGGCGAAAGTGATCGCATGCTGCTCAAGTTCGTTAAATAGCAGGGGAATGCAAATACCATGTATATCGCCATGAACCGTTTCAAAATCGCACCCGGCAGTGAAGAGGAATTCATCGAGATCTGGAAAAATCGTGACACTTTTCTCGATACTGTTCCCGGCTTCAAGACCTTCAATCTACTGCATGGGCCACAACACGATGACTACACCCTGTTTGCATCGCATTCGGTGTGGGAATCAAAAAGCGATTTCGAAAACTGGACAAAATCCGAAG
>CALZIG010000175.1 GCA_945787585.1 uncultured Gammaproteobacteria bacterium
ACCCCCTCTTCAGAGGCTGAGTGGCCCGCATCAGCGACCACTTTGAATGCCGCCTGCGGCCAGGCACGATGCAATGCCCACGCACTTTCCATCGGACAGACCACATCGTAGCGTCCCTGAACGATCACACCATCAATCTCCGCGAGTCGCCCGGCATCGCGCAGAATCTGATCCGGCGCCAGAAACGAGTCATTGATAAAATAGTGGTTTTCGATGCGTGCCATACTCAATGCGGTAAACGGATCAGAGAGGTGCTGGATCACATTTTCCTGTGGCATCAGCGTGGCTGTTCTGCCCTCCCATAGTGACCACGCCTTCGCTGCCGCCATCCGCATCAGTTCATCATCGCCATTGAGGCGTCGGTGATAGGCGCGCACCAGATCATCACGCTCTTCTTCGGGAATGACATCTATATACGCCTCCCAGTAATCGGGAAAGAGGCGGCTGGCACCACTTTGATAGAACCACTCAATCTCGCGTGGACGGCACAGAAAGATGCCGCGTAAGATTAATCCAAGCACTTGCTCCGGATAGGTCTGTGCATAGACCAGACTCAGCGTCGACCCCCATGAGCCACCGAACAACACCCAGCGCTCAACCTTCAACTGCTGGCGAATCGTCTCCATGTCCGCCACTAACGCCTGTGTCGTGTTGTTTTCGAGCGAGGCGTGCGGTGTGGAGCGACCACAACCGCGCTGGTCAAACAGAATAATGCGGTAGAGCTCGGGATCAAAAAAACGGCGGTGATAACCCTCGCAGCCAGCGCCCGGCCCGCCGTGGACAAACAGCACGGGAATGCCGGCGGGGTTACCACACTCCTCCACATGTACCACATGGGGCGCGTCTACCTTAATTGAATGTTGCACATAGGGTGTTATCTCTGGAAAGAGCACGCTCATGGTGACCCCCTTTAGGCTCTTTTATTGTTATCTAAAGACCACACAATCAAGCGTGGTCCCACCGCAGAATGATTTGTTGTAAAATTACACTCTACTACATGATGCTGCATAAGGGCTTACTCAGATTTCATGCGTACCATTTTAACAAAAATGCTATTGCGCCTGTGCGCCCGACTGTCACTGCGCACCGCCCACCGACTCGGGGCAATCCTTGGCAGAGCACTCTTCGCCTTCTCTAAAGACTTACGCCACAGTAGCGAGATCAACCTGCAGCTCTGCTTCCCTGATCTCTCGTCCGATGCACGTACGGCCCTCGCACGGCTGAGCCTGATTGAATTAGGTAAGACTATCACTGAAACGGGGCCGTTGTGGTTCTGGGATAAAAAGCGTGCGCTCGGCACCATCCAACAGATCAGCGGCAAGGCGCATCTCGATGCTGCCCTCGCACAAAACAGCGGGGTACTACTGGCACTCCCTCATTTAGGCGCGTGGGAGATGGTGGGGGTTTACTGCTCGGCCCATCACCCGATGACCAGTCTCTATCGTCCGCCACGGATGGCGCGGCTCGATACTATGGTACGCCAGGCGCGCGAGCGCTTCGGCGCCCAGCTAGTACCCACCACCACACAGGGGGTACGCGCACTTTACAAAGCACTGGGGAAAGGGGAACTGGTGGCGATTCTACCGGATCAGGATCCACGCGATAGCGGTGGCCTGTTCACGCCATTCTTTGGCATACCAGCCTACACCATGACGCTGCTGGCACGGCTGGCAAAAAAGAGCGGCGCACCGATCCTCTTCTGCTACGCTGAACGTCTACCCAAAGGTGAAGGCTTTCATCTCCACTTTATCCCCGCCAACTGGGATGCCACGCAACATGACATCGAGCACAATACACAACAGATCAACAGCGGGATTGAGTTCTGTATCAAACAGTGCCCGGCACAATATCAGTGGAACTATAAACGCTTTCGCACCCAGCCCGAGGGTGAACCCTCACGCTACGACTGAGCGGTCATTACATTTAGGATGCTTCTGCGGCAGGTTTTTGCGCGACTATCAGCGCCTCATTCCGGTACCCCTGCTCGGTCTCACCGACGCGCCCTTCTTCACGATAGACCAGGATCTGATAATCATCAAACAGCTGTAGCAGCTCATTATCGGCCAGCCGAAAGTCACGGCTGCGTGGCCCTCCTTCATTGACATAGGTCTGCGTGAAGGTCTGATAAAAAATTAGCCCGGAGGGTTTCAGTGCGCGCTTGATGTGCGGGATCAGGGTGCGATCGAGAAAATAGCTCACGACAATCACATCGAATGATGCCGCTGGCGGTGGCTGCTGCACAATATCACGCGCCTCAAACGTCATCTCCAACCCATCAATAGCGGGTGAGGTCTTGAGCCGCTCAATGACTACTTCAGAGATGTCCCACGCAGTCGTCGCCAGGCCCTGCTGCGCGAGAAAGATCGCGTTGGCGGCCATGCCGCAGGCCAGCTCTAGTGCGCGACCACTCGCAGGGAGCAGGTGTCGGTTCTCCTGTAACACGCGCACTGCGGCATACTCGCCTTCATCGGCCTTTTGGTAGATTGCATCCCACTTTTTCTGTGTATCG
>CALZIG010000176.1 GCA_945787585.1 uncultured Gammaproteobacteria bacterium
GATGTACTTAAGCCCCATCAACCTAATGCGCTGGAGTTTTCTCAGGCGATTGCTGCAGTGGGCGTCGATTATCGTGTGCGGTTAACTGTCCTTGAGGTGGATGAAAATACCGAATCGCTTCAAATAGAGGTGGAAGGAGATGCGGTGGATTTTGAGGCGATTCAATCTATCATAACCAGCATGGGAGGTTCGCTTCACAGCATAGATGAAGTGGAGGTACATAGTGCAGCTGATGCTGGTTAACACGCTGTGAGCCTGTTGCATCAGGCAAGGTTTCTGCTGCGCATTACTCGGACTCACGACATTGTGCGTCGCTACTTCGTGGTTAATGGGTTTGATGGCGCACTTACTATGCTGGGTCTCATCATAGGGTTTCTGCTGAGTACCTCTACCGATTTAGCGGTCATTATTAACGCCTGTCTGGGAGCCGCGATTGCGCTGGGGGTGAGTGGAATGAGTAGCGCCTACGTCAGTGAAGCAGCAGAACGAAAGCGTGCTCTGGAAAAACTGGAGGAGGCGATGGTTAGTGATCTCCAGCAGAGCCGGCATGGCGAAGCGGCGCGTCTGGTGCCGTGGTTGGTTGCAGTGGTTAATGGTTCGTCCCCCCTGATCATTTCTCTACTGATTCTGATGCCGCTGTGGCTAGCGCACGCGGGTGTCACTCTGCCTTTACCACCGCTCTATGCGGCCATCATTATCGCGCTGCTGCTGATCTTTTTACTGGGTGTTTTTCTGGGCCGGATCGCGGGTATCTCGTGGCTGCGTAGTGGGATTCAGACCCTGTTGATCGCGTTGGCGACTGCAGCACTCATCTATCTATTTGCCGGAGATTAATATGTCACCGCCTGTTTGGCACAGTATGGAGACCGATGAAGCGCTGCAACGTCTCGACTCTGCGGGAAGCGGACTGACAACAGCGAGCGCGCAAAAACGGCTGAGCGAGCACGGGCCGAATGCCATTCCTGAAAAAGGCCGCCGTTCATTGCTGCTGATGCTACTGGGACAGTTTTCCGATTTCATGATCGTGGTGCTACTTCTGGCAGCGTTGATTTCCGGTTTTATCGGTGAACCGCTGGACACCGTTGCGATCCTCGTCATCGTACTACTCAATGCTATCATCGGTATGGTACAGGAGTACCGAGCGGAACGTGCCGTGGCGGCCTTGCGGAAAATGGCCGCGCCAGAGGCGCAGGTGCTGCGCGATGGCAAGACGGTTACCCTGGCGGCGTCGGAACTGGTGCCGGGCGATATAGTATTGCTGGAAGCGGGCAACATTGTGCCTGCCGACCTGCGCCTGCTGAACGTGGAAGAGATGGAGGTCGATGAGTCGGCGCTGACCGGAGAATCCCATGCTGTTGCAAAACAATCAGCACGGTTAAGCGAAACCGACTTGCCCATCGGTGATCGCCACAATCTTGCCTTCAAGAGCAGCCTGATCACCCGTGGGCGGAGCAAGGGCGTCGTGGTGGCGACTGGCCTGGCGACGGAGATTGGGCGCATTGCCGCACTGCTGAGTGGTGAGGCTGGGGTAAAGACACCACTGCAGGTGCGACTAACCCGTTTTAGTCGTTACCTTGCGCTTGCCGTGCTGGCCATTTGCGCCGTGGTGTTTACCGCCGGTTTACTACAGGGCCAGCCGGTATTACTGATGTTCCTGACCGCTGTGAGCCTCGCAGTGGCGGCGATCCCGGAGGCATTGCCGGCCGTGGTGACGATCTCGCTTGCCCTTGGTGCACGCAAACTCATCCGGCATAACGCGCTGGTGCGTAATCTGCCCGCAGTGGAGACGCTCGGTTCTGTGACCTATATCTGTGCCGACAAGACCGGCACGTTGACTCAGAATTGCATGTCAGTTGAGCTGTTCTTTATCGCCGGTGAACGACATAAGGCATTGTCCGATGCACAGGCCGAGTTGGGGGCAGCACTGGCGCTGAACAACGATGTGGAGGACAGAGATGGCCAGCCGGTGGGCGAGCCGACCGAGTTGGCGCTGTTTGAAGCGGCACGCAAGGCTGGCTTTGATAAGAGCGCACTGGCGCAGGAAAATCCGCGCCTTGCTGTTATCCCATTTGATAGTGAGCGCAAGCAGATGACAACGCTGCATCAGGCGCGCGAAGGTGTCGTCGCGTATATAAAGGGCGCGCCGGAACGGGTGTTGGCACAATGCAGTGCGACGCTGGGCAATGAGGTGTTTGCGCCCGACGCGGTACTCGCCGCGGCAACGGAACTCGCCAATGAAGGTTACCGGGTGATGGCGCTGGCAACACGCGAATTGAATCTGCTGCCGGAACCGCTGGATGCCGCAACGATTGAGCAGGGGTTGACGTTTCTGGGGCTGGTAGCCCTGATCGACCCGCCGCGCCCTGAAGTGCCGCAGGCAGTCGCGGATTGTCTGACAGCAGGGATCACGCCGGTGATGATCACCGGCGACCATCCGGGTACCGCCATGGCGATCGCCCTGCGCCTCGGTATCACCGATGACAATCAGGCAATGTTGAGCGGTGACGAACTGGCAAAACTCTCCGATGAAAAATTTGGCCACATTGTTAAATCAGTCCGGGTATATGCACGCGTAACTCCGGAACAGAAATTACGTATCGTCAAGGCCCTGCAAGCCAACGGTGAGTTTGTTGCCATGACGGGAGATGGAGTGAATGATGCGCCGGCGTTGAAACGGGCCGGTATTGGCGTGGCCATGGGGCAGAAAGGCACCGACGTGGCGCGCGAGGCCTCGGACATGGTGTTGCTGGACGACGACTTTGCCACCATCGTCCATGCGGTTCGGGCCGGACGCCGTATTTTCGATAACATTCGCAAGTTTATTAAGGATACGATGAGTTCCAATTCCGGCGAGATCTGGACGCTGTTTCTCGCCCCGTTTCTCGGCCTGCCGATTCCCTTGTTGCCCATTCATATCCTGTGGATCAATCTGGTCACCGATGGTTTGCCGGGTCTGGCATTTACCGCCGAACCCGCTGAGCCGGACATTATGCGGCGTGCACCACGTCCGCCGGAGGAAAATATCTTCGCCCACGGCATGTGGCAACACATCATCTGGGTGGGCCTGTTTGTGGGTGGCATCTCG
Source organism: uncultured Gammaproteobacteria bacterium (assembly GCA_945787585.1). Taxonomy (GTDB): domain Bacteria; phylum Pseudomonadota; class Gammaproteobacteria; order SZUA-140; family SZUA-140; genus SZUA-76. The sequence continues at coordinate 3,086 of CALZIG010000176.1, forward strand.
ATTGCCGCCATGGCCTGGGCAATTTCCCGCGAGGTAGATTATTGGCAGACCGTGGTGTTTACCGTGCTGACTGTCTCGCAGCTGTTTCACTCACTGGCGGTGCGTAGCGAAACCATCTCACTGTTTCGCCTCGGCCTGTTCACTAACCTGCCGATGCTCGGCGCAGTGACACTAATGCTGCTATTGCAGATGGCGGTGATCTATACGCCAGCACTGAATACCATCTTCCATACCCAGCCGCTGCCAATGTTCGATCTTGTTGTCTGCCTGATGTTGTCTTCACTGGTTTTGGTCGCGGTCGAGTTCGAGAAATGGCTGGCGCGTCGTGGCATGATTTATAAAAATGCTAAATAATCAGGCGCGATTTGTCTTCACGCCAGTCGGGAATTTGTCTGTTGAATAATTCACGCATCGCACCTACCGCGGAGCGTAAGGTGTCACCCGCCAGTAAGCCGAGCCCACCTGAATAGGTTGGGATGGCCGATTCGAGGCCGATCTCCATGGAGAAATAGGCGATCGAGATGTTGTTTTTCATATCAGTTCTACTGGTGGTAATCAGCGTTGAGTTAACAGACGCTGCTTATTCATAGGGCCATTTCCAGTTACGTATTTCAGGCATGTCCTCACCGTGGTGGGTGATGTATTGTTTGTGCTCGATTAATTTGTCGCGCAAAAACTGTTTCAAATAGGCTGCCTTGTAACCCAGTTTGGGCACCCGATCAATCACATCGCCCACCAGATGGAATCGGTCCATATCATTCAACACCGCCATATCAAATGGCGTGGTGGTGGTACCTTCCTCTTTATAACCGCGCACATGTAGATTTTTGTGATTGGTGCGACGATAACAAAGACGGTGGATGAGGTAGGGGTAGCCATGAAAGGCGAAGATCACCGGTTTGTCGGTGGTGAACAGGGTGTCGAACTCTTTGTCGCTCAGACCGTGGGGGTGTTCTTCCCGGGGTTGCAGTGTCATCAGGTTGACTACATTGACGACCCTGACTTTCAACTCTGGCAGATGC
>CALZIG010000177.1 GCA_945787585.1 uncultured Gammaproteobacteria bacterium
ACTACTGAGATCTTAATCTCAGAAGTCGAAATCATTCGAATATTGACACCTTCATTAGCGAGCGTCTCAAACATAGTGCTTGCAATACCCGCATGTGAACGCATCCCGACGCCGACAATCGAGACCTTTACGATTTTGGTATCGCCGATGACTTCCTGCGCACCAAGCTTACTAGCGGTCTCTTTCATGATAGCGAGACTTTTATCAAAATCGTTACGATGCACTGTAAAGGTAAAATCTGTGGTGGCATCTTCAGCGACATTCTGGATAATCATATCGACTTCAATATTAGCATCCGCAATCGGCCCAAGAATTTTATGCGCCACACCCGGTTGATCGGGCACCCCCAGCATAGTGACCTTGGCTTCATCACGATTGAACGCAATACCTGAAATTAACGCCTGCTCCATCTCCACTTCCTCTGCTGAAATCAATGTTCCCGCGACTGTACCGCCAACCTCTTCAAATGAAGAGAGCACACGCAATGGTACGCCATACTTGCTGGCAAATTCTACTGAACGTATCTGTAGTACCTTAGCCCCCAGGCTCGCCATCTCAAGCATCTCTTCATAAGTGATATGATCAAGCCTTCGTGCCTTCGGTACCACTCTTGGATCAGTGGTGTATACACCATCAACATCGGTATATATCTGACACTCATCCGCTTTTAATGCTGCGGCAAGCGCAACGGCGGAGGTATCTGAGCCGCCACGGCCCAATGTAGTGATATTGCCTGCTTCATCCACCCCCTGAAACCCAGCCACCACTACGACACGGCCCTGCTCCAACTCTTTACGAATGCGCTGATTATCGATATCGACAATGCGTGCCTTATTATGAATGCTATCAGTACGGATATGTACCTGCTGTCCAGTATATGAGCGCGCGGCACAACCACGTTTTTCCAACGCCATGGCGAGCAGCGCAATCGTCACCTGCTCACCCGTCGAAAGTAATACATCCAGTTCACGCGGCTCAGGCTGCTCCTGAATGGCTCTGGCAAGCTCAACCAGACGATTGGTCTCACCACTCATCGCCGATAACACGACGACTACCTGATGACCCTGCTCACGCCAGTGGATCACCCGCTCTGCAACGCTTTCGATACGCTCGACACTACCGACCGAGGTGCCCCCATATTTTTGTACAATCAGACTCATCTTGTTTCCGTTACCAGCACCGCGCTAGCTTGCGCTGTGTTGTTCGATCCAGTGCTTTACTGAGGCCAGTGCCGCATCAAGGCCGGCAGGCTCGGTCCCGCCAGCCTGTGCCATATCGGGTCGCCCCCCGCCTTTGCCACCGACCTGCTGTGCGACATGGTTAACCAGCTCACCCGCCTTCATTTTTTTGACCAGGTCTGGCGTCACACCCGCGGTCAATGAGACCTTATCACCGACCACTGTGCCGAGCACAACCACCGCTGATCCCAGTTTATTTTTCAACTGATCAACTGTGTCGCGTAGCGTCTTTGCATCGGCGCCTTCAAGCTTCGCTGCCAATAACTTGATGCCGTTAATCTCAATCGCCTGCGCGGCGAGTTCCGAGCCCTGATTACTGGCAAGTTTGCCCTTGAGCTGCTCCAGCTCTTTTTCCAGCTTACGGCTTCGTTCAGCCATCTGCTGTACTTTATCCAGCGTATCTTCTCGGCCACCCTTAACCAGCTCCGCAACAGCTGAGTAATTAGACTCCAGCTGTTCTAGCCACGCGACCGCACACTCACCCGTGACCGCTTCAATGCGACGCACGCCGGCCGCGGTGCCTGTTTCAAGGGTGATTTTGAACAGGCCAATATCACCCGCACGTTTGGCGTGCGTCCCACCGCAAAGCTCAGTGGAAAACCCACCGATGCTCAATACGCGCACCTCATCGCTATATTTCTCGCCAAACAGCGCCATCGCGCCCGCCTCTACCGCATCGTCATAATTCATCAAACGCGTCTGCACTTCGTTATTCGCACGGATTTCAGCATTGACGATGCGTTCAATCGCACGCATCTGCGACCTGGTGACAGGTTCAAAATGAGAAAAATCAAAACGCAAGCGATCTGCCTCTACCAGTGAACCTTTCTGTGTGACATGTTCACCCAACACCTGGCGCAAAGCCGCGTGTAAAAGATGTGTGGCAGAGTGATTCAACACGATTGACTGTCGACGTGTTTGATCGACGTCGGCCGTCAACACCGTACCGACTTTAATCTCACCGGTGGTCACTTCTCCGATATGACCATTCACACCACTCAGTTTGCGAGTATCGGTGACTTCAAACGCAACGCCGTCCGCGGTCAAGCGGCCACGATCACCCGCCTGCCCGCCAGACTCGGCATAAAAGGGTGTCCTGTCCAGTATTACCATCCCCGTGTCACCGGCACTCAGCGATGCGACCTGTGACTCGCCATTGATCAGCGCCACAACAGTTGCCTGTTCTGCAAGATGTTCGTAACCGGTAAACTCTGATGCTTCATCGATCTCAATCGCATCTGAATAGACCACGCCAAACTGACTCGCCGAACGGGCTCGTTCGCGCTGCGCGGCCATCTCACGTTCAAAACCGGCCACGTCGATCGTCAAGTCACGTTCGCGTGCAATATCGGCAGTAAGGTCCGCCGGAAAGCCGTAGGTATCGTAGAGTTTAAACACCGTCGCGCCGGGAATCTCTTTGCCTTTAAGTCCTGCAATATCCGACTCGAGAATTTTCATCCCCTGGTCAAGCGTCTCGGCAAAACGCTCTTCTTCCAGTTTCAATATTTTTTCGATCTGTGGCTGTGCCTTCGCAAGCTCAGGGTATGCACTCCCCATCTCACTCACCAGAGGTGAGACCAGTTTAAAATAGAAAGTCTGATTCACACCCAGTTTGTAAGCATGACGAATCGCGCGACGAATCACGCGACGCAATACATAACCGCGCCCTTCGTTCGACGGCAACACACCATCCGTGATCAAAAATGAACAGGAACGGATATGATCCGCGATGACGCGCAACGAGTTATTTTTAAGATCAGTGGTGCCAGTAATCTTTGCGATAGCCTTAATCAGATTGGCAAACAGATCAATTTCATAGTTACTGTGCACCCCCTGCATCACCGCGGCGAGTCGCTCCAGTCCCATGCCGGTATCGACGGATGGTTTTGGCAATGCGGTCATCGTGCCATCAGCGCTGCGATTGTATTGCATGAAAACGAGGTTCCAGATCTCAATATACCGATCGCCGTCTTCATCGGCACTGCCCGGTGGGCCGCCGGCCACATCAGCACCGTGATCATAAAAAATCTCGGTACAGGGGCCGCAGGGACCGGTGTCCCCCATCGACCAGAAGTTATCGCTTTCGTAGCGCTTTCCGCCGGCTTTGTCACCAATGCGTACTAACTGTGCAGGCGGAATGCCGATCTCATTGAGCCAGATCTCGGCGGCCTCATTATCTTCATCGTAGACCGTTATCCACAGACGTTCTTTGGGGAGCTCGAGTTCACGCGTTAAGAACTCCCACGCAAAACGAATTGCGTCCTGCTTGAAATAGTCGCCGAAACTGAAGTTACCCAGCATCTCGAAAAAGGTGTGATGGCGCGCGGTATAGCCAACATTTTCAAGGTCATTATGTTTGCCGCCTGCGCGCACACAGCGCTGTGAGGTCGTCGCTCGCACATAGGGGCGAGTCTCCTGCCCGAGGAAGGTCTCTTTAAACTGCACCATGCCCGCATTGGTAAAAAGCAACGTAGGATCGTTACCCGGCACCAGCGGACTACTCGCGACTACTCGATGCCCTTGCTGGGAAAAATAGTCGAGAAATTTCTGTCTTAAAGCTGCGGTTGAAGTCATCGGGATTCTTTACACTTTCAAATGTGGTGCTCGAGCACTGCCGTGCATATTGCTAGCTAGCTCGATCCATTCCTAAAAAATTTAATATGGCTATTCCGTTGTTTTTGGCTGTTCTTATGCGTTTGTAGCATATTTCGCGACGAGAGTATAAACCTAATCCAGATCTTTAAATATATCTTTTGTATGATCCACTGTAAAACCGCGGTACTGAAGGAACTGCATCTGTTTTGCCCGAGCATTCATGTCGCGAGGTAACTTGCCACCAAAGCGCTTGTGCCACGCTGCTCTGGCCATTTCAATCCAGCACAGATCCTGAAAATCGACATAATCCCCAATCAGGGCACTTGCGACACCACGCTGACGCAACTCTTCGCGAATACGGACTGGCCCAAATCCCTTATTCATGCGGAAACGGACATAACTTTCAGCATAACGCGCATCGCTCAGTAGCCCATCTTCCACCAATACAGCAAGGGCTTCGTGAACGAACACTTCATCGAAGCCCTTATCGATCAATTTGCGGGTCAATTCAGCAACCGCGTGTTCACGCCGTGCCAGCAGATCCAGTGCACGTTTACGTACGCCCAGTACGTTATTATTAGCGACGTCCTGAACGATATTTAAATGCGCACGTTTTTTGCCATCAATCAGGTATTTGCCTCAGAGGTATCAGCTTCTTTATCATCTTCGGCATCAGCCTTTACCGCTGGCATTAGCCTTTCTCTAATCGCCTGATCGATCTCATCCGCCGTCTCTGGATGCTCTTTTAAGTAAGTTCGGACATTTTCTTTGCCCTGTCCGACACGGTCACCGTTATAGCTGTACCAGGCACCCGCTTTATCGATAAGCCCTTCTTTGACACCCAATGAGATGATTTCACCCTCTCGCGACACCCCTTCACCGTAGAGGATTTCGAACTCAACCTGCTTAAACGGTGGCGCCACTTTATTTTTGACCACTTTGACACGGGTCTCGTTGCCGACCACTTCGTCGCCTTTTTTGATCGCACCGATTCGACGGATATCAAGACGCACAGAGGCGTAGAACTTCAGCGCATTACCACCGGTAGTGGTCTCAGGATTACCAAACATCACGCCGATCTTCATCCGAATCTGATTAATAAAGATCACCAGCGTGTTGGAACGTTTGATGTTACCGGTTAGCTTACGCAGCGCCTGAGACATCAAGCGCGCCTGCAATCCCATGTGCGAGTCGCCCATGTCACCTTCAATCTCCGCCTTCGGTGTCAATGCAGCAACCGAATCGACAACGACCACATCGACGGCACTGGAACGCACCAGCATATCGGTGATCTCTAACGCCTGCTCGCCAGTATCCGGCTGAGAGACCAATAAATTATCAACATCAACGCCCAGTTTACCCGCATAAATAGGGTCAAGTGCGTGCTCGGCATCAACAAATGCGGCTGTGCCACCGGCCTTTTGTGCCTCAGCAACCACTTGCAGTGCCAACGTGGTCTTACCGGAAGACTCAGGTCCGTAGATCTCAACAACGCGCCCCTTCGGCAGGCCGCCGATGCCCAACGCAATATCCAGCCCTAATGAGCCGGTCGAGATTGCCTCAATGCCACGTGCAACCCCCTCGTCACCCATTCGCATGACTGACCCCTTACCAAACTGTCGCTCAATCTGGCTTAACGCCGCGTCCAGCGCTTTTTGCTTATTTGCATCCATTGTGAAATCCCCTGCTAAAAACGATCAAATGACACTCGAAACTTGTTACTTCGCTAATCTTCGCACTATTTATCACAGCGGCTAACAGCGAAACATTGACGCAAATTATCACATAGATACCAACGCCATCCTAGCCCTCTGTTTTTTGGCTGAGCAGCCGCACTGAGAATATTCTCATTCGGCCGCCGATGTTCACTTGAGAATAGCCAACAACCCTTGTAATGAATGATGGATGGCCTGCATTCGAATTGATTGACGATCTCCATTAAAAACAACCATTTCAGCGTTAAAGTTAATTTGATCAATCGCCCATGAAAAACAGACCGTGCCGACCGGCTTCTGCGGCGTGCCGCCGGAGGGGCCTGCAATTCCGCTGATTGCGAGCGCGACCTGAGCGGCGCTATGCTTGAGCGCGCCCTGCGCCATCGCCTCAACGACTTCCAGTGAGACTGCCCCGTGGCGCTCGATCAAAGCGGCCTCCACCCCCAGCATCTCCTCCTTTGAGCGATTACTGTAGGTGACAAAACCGCGCTCAAACCATGCGGAGCTCCCCGCCTGCTCAGTTAACGCCTGCGCCACGCCTCCTCCAGTGCAAGACTCCGCAGTCGCCAGCATCCAGCCTCGTACCAAGAGTACATGCGCCACCGCTGCCACACCCTGTTCGATCTCGACCTTCAACACATTCCTCCTTATAAAAAGGTAAAGCTTGCCTGCCCCTTTTGCCATCGCGTATCCTAGCGTCCTGCTTTGGCTATCACACACCCAAACTACAACAAAGAAGAAATGACATTGCGCTTCCTAAACCACCTTTCGATTTTGCTTCAATATATCCTTCCACATCATTTACTGACATGGTGCGTACGCGGGATTACTCGCATCCGCTTTGTGCCTTTCAAAAACTTCGTCATCAAGCGCTTTATTAGCGCCTTCAATGTTGATATGAGTATCGCACAACAGGAAGATCCCAGCGCATATCCCGACTTCAATAGTTTCTTTACCCGCACACTCAAGCCAGAGGCACGGCCGATTGCCAACAACCCTGGCGACATCGCTTGCCCAGTAGACGGTGCGATCAGTCAGCTTGGCAACATTAGCGACGAAGGGCGTATCTTTCAGGCCAAGGGGCATGACTACTCACTGGAAGAACTGCTCGGTGGTTCAAAAGAGATGGCAGCGCTTTTTGAACGCGGTGCTTTTGCCACTATTTATTTATCACCAAAAGACTATCATCGTATTCACATGCCCTTACAGGGGAAACTTCAGGAAATGGTCTATATTCCAGGTCGCCTCTTCAGTGTTAGTAAATTTGCCAGCGAACAGGTTCCACGGCTTTTTGCACGCAATGAACGGCTCGTTAATCTGTTTGAAACAGAAGCAGGCCCGATGGCGATGATCATGGTCGGCGCGCTAAATGTCGCTGGAATAGAAACAGTATGGGCCGGAAACATTCCAGACACCGTCAACTGGGAGATTAAAAAGTGGCGTTATCGAGATAATACGCTTGAGAAAGCGGTAGTACTCGATCACGCTGAGGAGATGGGGCGCTTTAACATGGGTTCAACGGTCATTCTGTTATTCTCCGAGCAACGCATCCAGTGGAATACAGAATTAAACGCGGAATGCCCCGTCCAGTTGGGGCAACGCCTCGCCTCCTACCGCTAACAGCTATTAATGTGGCTTCTGCTCCTCCTTAACATCTCCGCTTGGTTCGGATAAATCCTGCCCCTGCACATAGTGCAAAACCTCCTGTAACGAGCGAAATGTACCGGCATCAAAATCACAGAACATCATCCCCAGGCCATTATCACTTGATCTCGCTACAGTTGCACGCAATCGATGCCTGGTATCCTGCCCAGCAGATTTGAGCTTAAATTTGAGCTCAACCACAGTATCGCGTGGAAACTCTTTTTTAACTTCTATAAATAATCCACCCATGCCGATATCTCTTACTTTACAGTTCGAGAGTATTTCACCACGAAAGGAAAGATCGACATCCAGGTCGGCTCGCGTTCGCGGGCTCCATCTTTGCTCCATGCTTACTTCCTCCACTTTTTATTTTTTATGCGCTAGGGCATCTAACGCGCCAGTAAAATAAAATGCAATATTCACGCCAAAATAACCATTCGATATTCTTTTACTTTAAATAACAGCTAACTAAAATCTATTTCAATAAATTAAATTAATATTTAATTTCCCAAAATCACATCCACTGTAAAAAATACCGACAACAAATTATTAAGCATAAGGATTATAATCCAATTGTCCAATTGAGCTACGCCCTATTCATCGGAAATGACACCACCTCATCAATCGAGTGCGCTTCAGTTTTCACCATCAACAAACGGTCAAACCCCAGTGCGACACCCGCTGATGATGGCAGACCTGCTGTAAGTGCAGCCTGCAGCCGTCCGTTACCGCCAGGCTGCTCTTGACCATTAGCTTGTCGGCGACGATGGTCACTATCCTGACGCCGCAGCAATTCATCTGCATCACAGAGTTCATGATAACCATTGGCTAGCTCAATACCTGTGACGTAGAGCTCAAAACGCTCCGCCAATGCCACGTCACCTTCCACCCTGATCCGCGCCAGTGCGGCCTGAGAGGCGGGATAATCATAGATAAACAGCGGTTGCTCATGTCCCAGATGCGGCTCTATCAAGTGACTCATCAACATGTCTAGCCAGCCATCACGATCCATTGCATCGACGCCATGATCCTGTGCGATCCCGGCACCCACAGCGCACTGCCACAGCGCGGCCTTCGGTACGGTATGCGGGTCGATATCAAGATAGTGTTGAAAAATAGCGACGTAGCTGATGCGTTCAAATGAGCTATCAAGCCCTAACAATGTCTGCACCAGCAGCTCCACCTCATCCATTAATACGAAATGGTTGAAACCGACTCGATACCACTCCAGCATCGTAAACTCAGGGTTGTGATACGCACCGCTTTCACCATCACGAAATGCTTTGCAGAGCTGATAGATGGAGCCACTCCCTGCCGCCAGCAGTCGTTTCATCGCGACTTCTGGTGAGGTCTGTAAATAGAGCGGCGTATCCGCGGGCAAGCCCGGGCCGTTGTATCGAGTGGAAAAACTTTGCAGGTGGGGGTCACTGACCGTCGCGGCAGAAAGGAGGGGCGTCTCGACCTCCAGCACACCGCGCGCCGCAAAAAACTCACGGGTCTTTGCTAATAGCGCGGCGCGCAGATGGATATTTTCGATCGACGCCGTTGGCCGCCAATCTTCACACACGCTAGTTCTTGACGCGGGAGACATACTCTCCAGTGCGTGTATCAACTTTTAGCAGATCACCAATATCCACAAACAGCGGCACACGCACCACCGCACCAGTCTCAAGTGTTGCAGGCTTGCCGCCCCCGCCAGAGGTATCGCCACGTACGCCGGGATCGGTATCGCTCACCGCCAGCTCTACAAAATTAGGGGGCGCGACTGACAATGGCACACCGTCCCACAGCGTCACCAGACAGGTTTCCTGGCCTTTCAACCATTTTGCAGTCTCCGCCATCGCGGTTTCACTCACTGCATGTTGCTCAAACGTGGTGGGTTCCATAAAGTGCCACTGTTCACCATCCGAATAGAGGTACTCCATCTCGGTGTCCATCACATCGGCCGCCTCGACCGACTCCCCCGACTTATAGGTCCGCTCATAGACACGTCCACTCTTCAGATTACGCAGCTTCACCCGACAAAAGGCTTGCCCCTTACCCGGTTTCACAAACTGATTTTCGATAATCGAGCAGGGATCACCATCAATCATCAGTTTCAGGCCACTCCTAAAATCATTGGTGTTATGTATCGCCATTTTCAATCCAGTCTCTTAAATAAGCATAAGCACGCTATTGTATACAACAATGCTTTACCAATAAAACGTAACTACTCTAAACTTGCAAAATGAATTCAATATTACCGCTTTCCCAAGACCATTCGCCGCAGCCAACGCCACGCTGGCAGCAGGCGATGGCCGACGCCATCCGCACCCCCGAGGCACTGCTGGCCGCTCTTGCACTCACACCAGCACAATTGCCCGCCATCTTTAACGGCGGCGATCAGTTCCCACTACGCGTTCCTCATAGCTTTGTGGCGAGAATGAAGCAGGGCGACCCTGATGACCCATTATTACGTCAGGTACTGCCACTGAGTCAGGAAAATGAGCTGACCCAGGGCTATCTCGACGACCCAGTGGGTGATCTCGATGCCAGCGAGACCCCGGGGCTGCTACACAAGTACCACGGCCGCGCACTGCTGATCACCACTGCCGCCTGTGCCGTCCATTGCCGTTACTGTTTCCGCCGCAACTTCCCTTATCAGCAGCAAAACGCCGCCGCCAGTCAATGGGATGAGACCATCCGCTACATTGAACAAGACACCAGCATCACCGAAGTGATCCTCAGTGGCGGCGACCCCCTCGCCCTGAGCGATCAGCGCCTCGCGGCACTTTCCAACAAACTCGATCAGATCCCGCACCTCACACGGCTGCGCATACACACCCGCCTCCCGGTTGTCATTCCAGCGCGCATTTGCGACTCACTCATCACATGGCTCAACAGCAGTCGGCTCTCTCCGGTGGTCGTTGTTCACATCAATCATCCGAACGAAATCGATAACGACCTCCACGAAGCGCTGCAATGGCTCCAGACGGTGCCCCGCATCACCCTGCTCAACCAGAGCGTGCTACTTCAAGGGGTCAATGACGATAGCAAAACATTGATCGCCCTCAGCGAAGCGTTGTTTACCAGCGGCGTGCACCCCTACTACCTTCATCTGCTCGACAAAGCACGGGGCACCGCCCATTTCGACATCCCCCTGGCGCGTGCCACCACCATTTTTGATGAAATACACGCAAAGCTGCCCGGATATCTTGTTCCGAGGCTGGTGCAGGAGCAGGCCGGCGCATCCGGCAAAACGTTACTTCCCCTTAATTCCATATAAAGTAATTAACAGCTGCAACCGATACTACCTACGGCGGCGGATCAATAATGCATACAATACTAAATTAAGGACAGCCAGTGAGCACCCACAACCAGACAATTGGCAATAAAGCACAGCCTCTGAAATTGCTCCTGCTTGGCGCTACAAAAACAGAAGGGACACAATGCCTTAAATTGGTCGTCCACTGCGGCCTCCTGATCACCTACGAAAATGCCAAAGACCAGGCAACCTTAAATCAGGCACTCACTAAACAAAAATGGGATTTAATCATCCACTGCAATCCGCTTGAGAACGTCAACATCAGGCAGATCGTCGCTGCGTTAAAGGCTCATAATGCCGACAGCCCGCTGTTATTTTTAACCGATGAGCTCTCAAGCGAAACAGCCTTGCAAGCGCTGTTAGACGGGGCGCATAACGTCATCTCATTGCAACATCAAAAACATTTACAACTGATTCTTAAACGCACCGTCGCAACACTTGTTGAGCAGCGCCTGCTGCATCAACTGCAAACAGAAACCGTCACTGAAACCAAACCACCAGCAGCAAAGCCTATTACCAATAAAAAAGACCTGCTCACTGGTCTTTACAATAAACCTTATTTTCTTGCGGAATCAACACATATATTTGAACAATGTTCATCTGATGATAGTTCAGGCAATGGCCTACTCTATATCAAGCTCAATAAAATCGATGAACTCATCGCCAAAGTGGGTGTGGCGTCAGCCGACTTAATCATTGCTGACGTCGCCAACTGTATCAGCGAGCACATTCCCGGTAGCGCACTTCTTGCCCGATTTGATGACACTAACTTCACCGCGCTATTACAGCAAACAGACATTAAGCAGCTCACCACCCTTGCAGATGCCATCTGTAATACAGTGGCAAACCATCAAATTAATGTCGCAGGGGCAAAGATGCCTCACGTTTCATTAAATATTGGCATTTCCATCAGCAGTGAAAATATAAACAACGTATCACTACTCATCAGTACCGCTCAACTGGCCTGTAAAGAAGCGACCATTGCGGGTATTAATCAAGCGCGCATCTTTAACACCGATGATAGTGATCAAGCAAAGGCCGGCAACGATGAACAAAAACCAGGGCAACACATCCAGCTCGCACTCAAAGATAATCGCTTCAAATTACTCTATCAACCCATCGTCAGCCTGCAGTCAAAGACGGCGGAAAATTATGAAATACTGTTAAGAATGATAGATGAAAACGGAAATGAAATTCTCCCCGGTGAGTTTATGCCCACTGCTGTAGAAGCGGGACTAATGCCGGCCATTGACCGCTGGGTGACACGCAATGCGCTCAGTGAACTTTCCGAGCGCAGACTTGATGGCAAAGACACCAGCTTTTTTATCAAAATCGATCATACAACACTCAGCGACAATGACTTTCACCCATGGCTCAGTGAGCGACTACGCGCCGCAAAGATCCCCGGTGATGCGCTGGTGTTCGAAATCAGCGAACGTTCTGACCTCAAAGACCCCGAGCAGGTAAATTACTTTATCGAACAGCTTAAAATACTGCATTGTCGTGCGGGGCTTGATCACTTCGGTGGCAACGCTGGTTCAATCGAACGGCTGCAACGACTGCCAGTCGATTTTATTAAAATTGATCGCAGCCTGGTGCAGACCATCAATGATGATGATAAAGTAAAATCAAAGGTCAAAAACCTACTGGCTACTGCACATGAGAAAGAGATTCGCGGCATCGCAGAATTTGTACAGGACGCAAAAACACTAAGTAGCCTTTGGTCATGTAAAATGGATTATATTCAGGGTTATTTTTTACAGCAGCCCGACGGTACAATGGATTACGATTTTACTGATGAAAACTAGTGTTGGCAGTAAGGGCTATAGACAACAAGTTACACTAGAATCATCGGAACAGAATTACGCTTTCATCATCTCCACCAACTTTCCCGCCAGCAGTTGCATATCCGCTTTCAAATGACTGGTGGCCCGCCATACCAGTGCAATCTCACGGTGTGGCCCGGGTTCATCGAGTGGCCGTAGTTCAATGGTCACCTGACTGAGCAGTGCCGAATCGAGCGCCATCTCTGGCACCAGCGTGATGCCCT
>CALZIG010000178.1 GCA_945787585.1 uncultured Gammaproteobacteria bacterium
AGGTGCTGGGCGAACATGTTTTCGATGAATAGCGCGCCACTCATGAGCGACAGGCTATACAGTAGAAAGCCGAGTCCAATCATCTGAAACAGCAATGTTTCCATCGTCTGCAACGGGGGTAATGTGCGAATGAAACCGCCGGGATGTTTGTTGTGCAGGTGGCGATCCTGAATCGCTAACAGTACTGCTTGAACGGCCGCGATGCTCAGCAGACTATAAGCGAGAATCGAGATCAGGATATGAGCGCCCAGCTGGGTCTTGCCGGCCTCCGTAATATAGTGTTCGGATGGGAACACCAGCACCAGTGAGATGGCAAGCGCGGCTAATGGCAAAATCACAATGCCGAGGTTTTCAACCGGTTTGGTCAGCGCAGCGGTCAGAAGAATGAGGGCAATCAGCCACGAGAGCAGTGAGACCGCGTTGAAAAAGCCGAAATTGATCCCCAGTGGAGTGAACATATTGAAGGCGAGTACAGTGGCGTGCAGTGCGATCGCCAGCAGGCCTAATAAAATCAGACGGGTCTTATTGCCGATCGCTATCTTCTTCGTCAGGCGCATCACCAGCAGGACCGCAGTCACCAGATAACAGGCGATAGCCACAAAACTAATTATTATATTGCTCATATGGGTTCAGGGTTTTTCATTAATGCGGAATGATGACATAAGCCATGCCGTCATTGAAGGGGTGTTTTCGGTAAATATTTAACTTAATAGGTAAATTTTGCTTAAAAGATAAACGAAAATGTCGATAGATATGATAGTGTTGCAAAGTCATAGTGCACCGTTACACGTCATGTTAGCACCTTAATTGTATGGATACATGGGGTGTTATGCGATTTTTCTTGTGAAATGGCAGAATGTTTTCACAAAATCTATTGAATACATGCCGCGGAAGTCGCTAACTTTGCGTGGGTTTTTTATCAAGCGTGTTGATGTAAGCGTCGATATTCAGGAAATATAGCATGAAATTGCGTGTACTGGGCTGTAGCGGTGGCATCGGAGAGAGCTTGAGGACGACCTCGCTGCTGATTGACGATGATATTTTGATTGATGCCGGTACCGGTATCGGTGAGTTGACGCTCGAAGAGATGGCGAAGATACGCCATGTTTTCGTGACGCACTCTCATCTCGATCATATTGCCTGCCTGCCGTTGATGGTCGATAGTATTTTTGATCAGCTCAAACAGCCCATCGTGATCCATGCTCAGACGCCCACTATTGACGTACTGAAAAAACATATCTTTAACTGGGCTGTTTGGCCTGATTTCGCCAAATTACCCACCCCTGAAATCCCTGTAATGGCCTACGACGTGCTTTCCCCGGGTGAAACCTGTGAGATTAACGGGCGTTCACTCGAGATGATCCCGGTCAATCACATTGTGCCAGCCGTCGGATACCGTGTGGCCTGTGATACCGGTGTGTTTGCCTTTACCGGCGACACCGTGACCAATGACACCTTCTGGGCGGCGCTCAACGCCCATGACAGACTTGACCTGTTGTTAGTGGAGTCAGCCTTCAGTAATAAGGATCGGGAATTGAGTCTCAAGGCGCGCCACTATTGCCCCTCATTACTGGCAGAAGACCTCGTAAAGCTTAATCACTCGCCGGAGATCTTTATCACGCACAACAAGCCCGGCGAAGAGCAGCGGATATTTGATGAATGCCAGGCATTGATGCCGGAGCGTCATCTGAAGCGACTCCTCGGCAACCAGGTGTTCGAGCTCTAATCCATTCTCTGTTTAGTCTCGGCCTGTTCTGGGCGGCGACTTCATTCTTATCTATGGTCAGTGAAACGTGTATCATTGGCGGTCTGTAGTAAAATCCACCTATTAACGAGTTAGAGAGTTTTCGATGTTTGATGGCTTAAGTGATCGCCTGGGTCGTACCCTTAAAAATGTCCGTGGTCAGGGGCGGCTGACCGAAGATAATATCAAAGATGCGCTGCGTGAAGTGCGCATGGCACTGCTAGAGGCCGACGTCGCCTTGCCGGTGGTGCGTGATTTTATCGCGCGCGTCAAAGCGCGCGCCATTGGTAAAGAGGTGTTGTTGAGCCTGACGCCGGGACAGGCATTCATCAAAGTGGTCAGCGATGAGCTGACGGCAACCATGGGCGAGGCGTGCGAAGCGCTGAATCTTAGCACGCAGCCACCCGCAGTGATTTTGATGGCGGGTCTGCAAGGGGCGGGTAAAACCACCACTGTGGCCAAGTTGTCTCGCTGGTTGCAGCAGAAACAGAAAAAGAGCGTGATGGTGGTCAGTGCCGACGTCTACCGCCCCGCAGCGATTGCGCAGTTAGAGGCGCTGGCGGGTGAGGTGGGTGCGACATTTTTCCCCAGTGACGTGTCACAAAAACCGGTCAAGATCGCCAAAGCGGCCATCAAACAGGCTAAAAAACAGTTCATTGATGTGGTCATCATTGATACCGCAGGGCGTCTGCATATCGACCAGGACATGATGGCTGAGATCAAAGAAGTGCATGCGGCGGTTGAGCCGATCGAGACACTATTTGTGGTCGATAGCATGACCGGGCAGGACGCTGCGAATACCGCCAAGGCCTTCAATGATGCGCTGCCGCTGACCGGCGTGGTGTTGACCAAGACCGATGGTGATGCCCGTGGTGGTGCGGCGCTGTCGATTCGCCAGATCACCGGCAAGCCGATCAAATTTCTCGGCGTCGGTGAGAAAAATGAGGCGTTAGAGCTATTTCACCCGGACCGTGTGGCATCGCGCATCCTTGGCATGGGCGATGTGCTGACGCTGGTTGAAGAGGCCGAAGGCAAAATAGATCGCGACAAGGCGGAGAAATTCGCTAAAAAGATGAAGCAGGGGAAGGGCTTTGACTTGGCGGATTATCGCGATCAGTTGCAACAGATGAAGGGGATGGGAGGCGTCGCCGGGCTGATGGACAAGATCCCGGGGCTTTCCAATATCCCGCAGGAGGCCAAAGGGCAGCTCAATGATAAGCAGTTTGATAGCGTCGAAGCGATGATTAACTCGATGACGCCGTATGAAAGAAGTCACCCCGATATTATTAAAGCCTCGCGTAAACGCCGTATTGCGGCGGGTTCCGGGGTGCAGGTGCAGGATCTCAATCGTATGCTGAAACAGTTTACGCAGATGCAGAAGATGATGAAGAAAATGTCCAAAGGCGGTATGGGCAAGATGATGCGAGGCCTCAAAGGACAGCTTCCTTTTTAATCAAATCAGCGAGTTGTGGTTTTTTTAGGCCGTATTACCCAATTTACGACACGCCCTGCGAGTGGTGATGAGTGTAAATCCCCTTTAAAATGAAATTAGGCTTTCTTAAGTGCGTGCTTTCACGTAAAATGTCGTCCTTTTCCGCCTCCGAGTAAAGTACTTGGGCGCACATATTTGAGACAGAACAAGAGGAAATAAGTTACTTATGGTAACGATACGTTTAGCACGCGGTGGCGCCAAGAAGCGTCCTTTCTACCACATTGTGGTAGCCGATAGCCGTAGAGCCCGCGACGGTCGTTTCATTGAGCGTCTGGGATTCTTTAATCCAGTGGCTCAGGGAAATGAAGAGAAATTGAGACTCGACAATGAGCGCTTGAACTACTGGGTATCTCAGGGTGCACAGCCATCTGAGCGAGTTGCCAAGCTGGTTAAATCGCAGGAAGCAGCCTAACAATAGGTAGCCCCTGATATGAGTGATCGATCAGCGGTTTTGGTCGGCCGTATTTCAGGTATTTATGGCGTACGTGGTTGGGTGAAGGTCTTTTCCTATACGCAACCACGGGAAAACATCCTCGGCTATCTGCCGTGGCAGGTGGGTTCTGATGAAGGTGGCTGGCGCACCATGAAGGTGGTGGATGGCCGCCCGCAAGGCAAGGGCATCGTTGCGCATCTCGAAGGGTATGATGATCGTGATGTGGTGAGATCGTTGATTGGGCTGGATATTAAGGTCAGTCGTGATCAGCTGCCGCCAGCATCGGAATCTGAGTATTATTGGTCAGACTTGGTCGGATTACAGGTAGAGACGGTGGAAGGTGTATCGTTCGGCAAGATTGATCACCTGTTTGATACCGGCGCTAATGATGTAGTGGTGGTGCAGGGCGATCGAGAGCGTTTAATCCCGTTTATACGAGGTGATGTGATTGTCGACATCGATCTTGAAAAAGGGTTGATGTTGGTCGATTGGGACCCGGAGTTTTAACGGTGAGAATTGATGTAGTCTCGCTGTTTCCGCATATGTTTGATGCGTTGAGACAGGATGGGATTACCGGCAGGGCGATAGAGCGTGGGTTGTTACAGTTGGAAGTGACCAACCCGCGCGATTTCACCACTGACCGCCATCAGACCGTGGATGATCGCCCTTATGGTGGCGGCCCCGGCATGGTGATGATGTTACCGCCGCTGCGTGATGCGATTAATGCAGCACGTGAAGCGCAAGCGGCTCATAAGAGCGGGCTGGCGGGTGAGAGTAAAGTGATCTATATGTCGCCACAGGGGCGACGACTGGATCAGCGGATGGCGACTGAATTGTCGCAGGCGTCCAATCTGATTTTGGTCGCCGGGCGTTATGAAGGGATTGATGAGCGCCTGATGGAGTCACAGATCGATGAAGAGATCTCGATCGGTGATTATGTGTTGAGTGGCGGTGAACTGGCGGCCATGGTGGTGATTGATGTGGTAACGCGTCTATTACCGGGCGCGCTGGGGCATGAGGACTCGGCGGAGCAGGATTCGTTTGTGGCAGGATTGCTCGATTGTCCGCACTATACGCGCCCAGAAGTGGTGGATGACAAGGCAGTGCCCGCGGTGCTGCTAAGTGGCAACCATCAGGCGATTGCTCGCTGGCGACAGCAGCAGGCACTGGGCAGAACATGGTTACGGCGTCCGGATTTACTTGAGGGCGTGACATTGAATGACGAACAACAGCAGTTGCTGGATGCGTTTATCCAGCAGCATGAAAAATAGCAGTAGAATTAAATTAAACACACATTGGTGATAGCAGGAGTAAGACCGTGAGCAACATCATTAAACAGATCGAAGAAGAACAGATGGGCCGTGAAGTGCCACCGTTTGCACCGGGTGACACCATTGAAGTGAAAGTCCGCGTAAAAGAGGGCGAGCGTGAGCGTCTGCAGGCATTTGCTGGCGTGGTGATTGCCAAGCGTAATCGTGGCCTCAACTCATCATTCACTGTACGTAAAATCTCTTACGGCGAAGGGGTTGAGCGTGTCTTTCAGACTTATAGCCCGAATGTACAGGAGATCACCGTGGTTCGTCGTGGTGACGTAAGACGTGCCAAGCTTTACTACCTGCGTAACCTGCGTGGTAAGGCTGCCCGTATTAAAGAAAAACTGAAATAAGTGACTGTTGCCTCGCATTACTTAGCGAGATTTCAGGGGTTGATATAAAAAGGCTGGTGACGTTTGTCACTGGCCTTTTTTATGGGGCGATTCTAACCACTCAAAAATTAACGCATAATCAGTATTGAGTGAATCGAAGTGGTGTATGAATGATGGTAAACGATCAGTCCCATGAGTAGCAGTGAGCGCGCAGTCATGCCGAATGTGCTAACGGAGCAGGACAGCAATTTGATCGACCGCTTTCTTGATGCGTTGTGGATGGAGCGTGGCCTCAGTAAAAACACACTGGCCGCATATCGTTCAGACCTGCAAAAACTGGCCGCGTGGTTGGCCAGTCAGGATCGCACGCTGATGAACGTCGGGCGTAATGATCTGTTGGCTTACCTGGCGTATTGTGTCAAAAAAGGGATGCACGCACGCTCCAGTGCGCGCATTCTTTCCAGTGTGCGGCGGCTCTATCAATACCTGGTGCGCGAAGGCGCGCTGACGGAAGATCCCAGTGCGCGTATTGAGTCACCCAAGCTGGGGCGGCCACTACCGAAAACCCTTACCGAGGACGAGGTGGTGCGACTGTTGCAGGCGCCAGAC
>CALZIG010000179.1 GCA_945787585.1 uncultured Gammaproteobacteria bacterium
CTTGTATAATCCGCGTTCCCCGTGCCGGGGTGGCGGAACTGGTAGACGCGTCGGATTCAAAATCCGATGGCCTTGCGGTCGTGAGAGTTCGAGTCTCTCCCTCGGCACCATTTTCCAGCACTCTCTTTTCTGCTTCCCGTATTACCGACTTCTGAAACTAACCAACGCACTATCCGCGCGGGCGCAATGATAGCACAAGCCAGCCGCCAGTCCTCAATAGCACGCTAAACGCACCATGCAAAGCCAGAGCACCTATTTCAGACGATATGTTATGATCGTACTGTGCGCCATCCAACGCGCGTTTCGAGGGGTTTTTCCGCAACGATATAACAGGATGGATGGGATCAGGTATGAAAGAGAGTCAACCACCTGCGCTGACGAAGGCGGCTCATAAGATACTGGAGGCGCGCCACCCCGCGCCGTTTGAATACCTCGGCAGACATCGCCTCCCGCAGCACAGTCCACACAAAAGCACTGTTCGCATCATCCTACCTGCCGCTGTTACGGCCTCGATTATAGAGCTGCCACGACCCATGCGACGTCTCGAGGATAGCCCCATTTTTGAAGTCGACGTGAATGATGAAGAGGACTCACTTCCCGAGCACTATTCGATTGAGTGGCAAGATGTCGCAGGAAACCTGCATCGCGCTTATGATCCCTACAGTTTTTCAGCACAAATTTCTGACCGCGATCTCGAGCTATTTATAGCGGGAAGACTACATCATGCAGCAGAGGTACTCGGCGCTCACCTGACAACTGTCGATGATATTAGCGGTGTATGCTTTTCCATCTGGGCACCTAATGCAGCATGCGTAAGCGTTGTCGGTGATTTTAACCAGTGGGATAATCGCTGTCATGCCATGCAAACAAGAGGCACAAGTGGTATATGGGGGCTGTTCATCCCCGACCTTGAAGGCGGTGAACACTACCTGTTTGACATACGAAGCAACCACAGTGGCAAACGTCACCTCAGGCCTGATCCCTACGCCAGGCAGTTTGATACTGCCGCTACCAATAATGCCATCGTGACCGTTACCAGTGAACATCACTGGAAGGACAGCCAATGGCTTCACCAGCGCGCATCTTACGACTGGCAACATGCACCTATTTCCTGCTACGAAGTACATCTCGGTTCCTGGCAACGCCATCAATCGGGGGCAGTATTCAATTATCGTGAACTGGCCAAACAACTTATCGATTATGTACGCACTACAGGCTTTACACATATTGTACTGTGTGCGGACACGTCCGTTGAATGCTATGACGGTTACTTTGCTCCGGATAGTCGGCATGGAACCCCGGATGATTTCCGATATTTCATCGATCACTGTCATCAACACCGCATCGGGGTGATGCTCAACTGGGTGGTTGATCACCTGCCGCACCACTGCAGCTATCTCAAGCAGTTCGATGGCGCAGCGCTCTATGAGCTGGCCACGCACAATACATCTAACTTTGATTACAGCCAACAGGGCGTCAGAAACTTTCTGCTATCAAGCGCACTTTTCTGGCTAGATAATTATCATATTGACGGCCTGAAACTACGCACAACCACCTCAATGCTCTATCTTGACGGCCAGCAAAATGATGATGTGCTCTCGCTGCTACGTGAAATCAATGACCTCGCCCACCAACAATCCCCCGGCGTGCTAATGCTTGCGGATGAAAACAGTGTGATGCCAAAGGTAACCAGCGCCACAGGCCTCGGTGGTCTTGGGTTCAGCATGAAATGGAATAACAGCTGGCATCACGACACGCTTAAGTACATGGCCCATGAAACGGCACAACGTCCAGCACATCACGATGCGCTCATTTTCAATCAACACTATGCCTTTAATGAAAAATTCATGCTGCCCTTTTCACACCCAACCGAACAGCAAGATAGTCGCGCGTTGCTCTTCCAGATGCCAGGCGATGAACCGCAACGATTCGCCAACCTGCGCCTGCTCTACAGCTACATGTATACATACCCAGGGAAAAAGTTATTGTTTATGGGTAATGAGTTTGCCACAACATCGGCATGGAATGCACAGACAGCACTGCCATGGGAACTCGCTGATGAACCACTACATGATGGGTTATCCAAAATGGTCACAGAGCTTAATGCGCTCTACCGAAACACTCGAGCGCTGTACTACTATGATTTTAATGAGCAGGGATTTGAATGGATTGATTGTCACGACTCGAGTCAGTCACTACTCGTCTTCCAGCGTAAGGCTGACGAACACACTGTTATCGTCGCACTAAACTTTTCTAACGCCACACGCAACAGTTACCGCATTGGTGTCCCTTATCAGACAAAATACAAAGAGATCTTCAATTCGGATTCTTATCACTTCGGCGGTGAAGAACGACTCAACAGCAGCGGCATCCTGTCAGAAAAAACCCCGTGGATGAAGCTGCCTTTTTCGATCACCATCACGCTGCCAGCACTCTCCGCAGTAATCCTCAAACCGCTTTCATCGGCTACTGCACCCACAACATCCCAGTAAAAGATAATACGCCCCACAACATCAGAGGATAAATCCACTGAAAAACAGGCGGCGTAGCCATCATCGACAAAGCGACCTCATGTGGCGGTGTGTTTTTGGCCCGCTCGACAACCGCACTAAATACAGTTGCAGAAAGCTTTCCGATCTCATCTAGTTGACGTGGTATCTTGCCCTTTTCCGGTATGTGTTGAGAGATGATCAATTGCGCCTCAGCCATTGCATCAAACACCAGCACCATACGCAATGCGACCATCTCAGGCTTAACACCGATTATCCATAACGGACGCACCAGAAAAAGAATCGCCGACAGTAACTGCTCTCGAGAGAGCGTGCATAGCAACAGATTCACGCTCGCAATGACGATGGCCAGTGCAATCACTCGCTGCATGCCACTTAAAAATCCTTCATATGTCGGCAGCCACGCCTCCAACACAGCCCACTGTAACAGTGGCTCACCCGGGGTAAACCAGCAATAGACAATGAGTATTGAAAACAGGAACCAACGCATGCGCCGCAACATGACCAGCGCTGAGTGAAAATAGGCGCCACCATCACGGCTATAAAGAAAAATCATTAACAGCGTGGATAACAACAGCGTGGATGGCGTAGAAAATGCGAGCGCCGAAACCAACACCAGAAAGCAGGTAATTAAAACGGCAGGATGGATATTCACCATTATCTCAAATCAGCCAGTGATGGTAGCGAGCAGCACAACCTATTTAAATCAGAAAATCTAATACTACGCGATGCGTTCGATTAATTCGTTAGCATCTTTTTTCTGATCATCATTACCATCATTGACGACTTCATCAAGAATGCCCTTTGCACTCTCGTTATCACCCATGTCGATATAGGCCCTGGCGAGGTCAAGTTTTGTACCTACTTCATCCTCTGCCGAAAACAGATCGCTATCTTCAAGGTCACCGAACTCTTCATCAAGGGAAGAGATATCGGCACTAAAGTCGGAAAGCCAGTCATCATCACTCGTCGAGTCGCCGGTACCGCTATTATCCAGCCCGGCAAAGAGGTCTTCCTCAACATCTTCAACTGCCGTAGCAGTAGTCTCGGTAACAGCATCAGAGGAAATTTCTGTGGCAGATGTATTTTTCTCAGTAACATCGAAGTCTGATGCATTATCACTGTCGTCTAATATCAGACTATCATTTAAATCTTCGCTATCATCCGCTAAGATTGGCTGACTCTCCAGTCCTTCGAATTCAAGCTCGTTTTCAACATCATCAACCTTTGTCTCGAGTGAATCGGTCACAGTAGCGTCATCATCTAGCCCTAATGCCACATCATTTTCAGTAAAATCGAGCGTATTATCTTCACTGCTAAGGTTATCAGCCACATCCTCATCAAAAGACAGCTCAGAGGATGCATCCTTATTAGTATCAGCAACGCTGTCTAATGCAAACTCATTTTCAAAGGTGATCTCATCACTATTCTCTGTACTAGCATCAAGACCTTCAAGCGCATCTTCGGAGGCGGTCAAGTCTAAATCAGGTAACGCATCGGCATTACCCTCTGAAGCCATTTCCATCGCAGAATCAAGGCTTGCCTCAAGCTCACCAAGATCATCGAGTGCATTAAATGCATCGCCCAATTCGCTTTCACTAAGCGCACCCATGTCGTCTTCATTGACATCGTCGAATGGATTATCACTCTCCGATGCAACAGCAGTCGCGGACGAATTATTTCCGTCCATCTCCAGATCACCAAGATCGAGTTCACCACCAAGATCAGGTAAATCCATTGCGAGTTCATCACTAGCACCGGTACTATCAACAGCGACTTCATCATTGAAAAGCAAGCTGGTTGGTGCAATTTTTCTGCCCATTTCCGCAACGCCTTTCCAGATACTGCTATTGCTATCACCTAATGAAGCCTGTAATTTCTCCGCACGCTCAATAAATGCTTCTTTTTTATCACTCGCAGCATAGACTTCTAGCAACTTAACTTGTACGTCAAGGCGATCGGGTTCGTTTTGCACTGCTTCACTCAACAGCTCTTCAGCCTTATCGTAACGACGATATGCCAGGTAAACATCCGCTTCGGCGATCGCATCGATTTCATCATCATCACTGACATCCATGCCTCCTGAGTTTGAATACTCAGGTATCACATCATTTAATACAGACTCAACCGCCTCATCGCTATTCTCCGCAGCCACTTCAGGCTCAGATACAGGTGTTTGTGAGTAGGAAGCGTCGTCATCCGCCTCCATTGCCTCTTCAAAAGCAGCCATTTTACGACGACGCATAACCAGGCCACCGGCCACAACCGCGATCACAGCTACGCCACCCAGAAGGATGACGGGATCAAAGCCACCCAACATGCCCTCTACATCAGGCAACATTGAGGCACTATCACCCATCAAACCGTCAAAAACGGCGAGGGCATCATCTATCATTGATGTTTCTACTGGGGGCGGTGGTATCGCGACTGGTGGCGGTGTCGTTATTGATGATTCAGTCGTCGCAGATGCTGATTGAGATTCCTCATTTGAGGCGACCATGCTCTCTGGCTCCATTTCCTCAAGCACTACCTCATCTGGCAGCTGTTCAGTACCATTCTCGGGCACTTCTGCCGTGACAGGTGATTCAGGACTGACTTGCATCGCTGATAGCGTATCGCCCTTGAGTGTCATCAGACGCTGCATTGATGCCAACTGTTCTTCGAGCGCCGCTAGTCGTTTGCGCAGCTCTTCGTTTTCCTGACGACTGACATCAACAGATTCCATCGCGAATGCCAACTCCTGTCGCACATCGCCTTCGGATGCATCGAGTGCGCTACCAGAACCGGCTTGCGACATACCTTCAGCAGGTGCTACCAGCTTCAAACGAGATTCAACTTCACCCTGGCTACCCGCTGCCGCCATCCCGCGCTCACTACTACCTCCACTACGACCCAGTGGTCGTTGGCCAGCAGCTAGTGCTGTTGAGTGTTTCGCATCTACCCACTGCTCATACTGTAGCTTTGCGATACGTTCTGCTTCACCCGAAGTCATCTCTGAAATCACCGCTGGATCAGCAATTCGCAACACATAACCCGCTTTCAGGTTGTTAATATTCTGTTGATCAAACGCCTGTGGATTTTCGTTCAACAGCGCCATCATCACCTGCTGCACCGTTACGCTGTTATCAGGCTTCATCTGCGAAGCAATTCTCCACAGGGTGTCGGTCGTTTTGACCGGGCCGTAGGTAATCTCGCCGTTATTTGCGATAGACACTTCACTTGTGCGCCGCGCGACACGAGGTGCTACCCGAGCAGGGGCAACGTCGACTACATCATCTGTCGCGGATGAAGCACCCCGTGATACTTCGCCACCACCGTTCGAAGCGGCTTCATCTTCAAATAATGGAATATCAAGGGCCGAAGGACGCTCGTCCACCAATACGGGGGGATCAAGTAATAAGGTGTATTCACGCAGAATGCGACCACCGGGCCAATTAGCTTCAATGATAAAATCAAGAAACGGTTCTTTCACTGGCTCATGTGAAGTGATCTTAAGATACGGCTCACCATTGGTGCGCTTTAATACCTGAAACTTAAACTTTGTCAGAAAAAAGGGCCGCTCAAGTCCTGCTTTTTCGAAATCATCTCTGGAAGCGAGTTTAACATTGATCTCTTCAGCGTCGGTATTTCCTACAGAGAGCAGCCCAATCTCAGCATCCAGCGACTGGTTGAGTGCCGAGTGAAGATTAATCTCTCCAAGCCCGAGCGAAAAACTATTAACCGGCAACAACAGTAGAAGCATGGCAAAAAATTTAGCCAAATCCTTCATGAGTCCAGGTAACATTCCTTCTCCTTTTCGTCTAAGCATTGTCTCCGCACCTTAAAATACAATCGTTGCAAAGTAGTTAACGGCAGCTTTTTTCAGAAACTCACTAATTTATATAATCATTTATCAAAATTTCTGCAATCTGGACACTATTGAGCGCTGCGCCCTTCCTGACATTGTCTGCTACGACCCATAAATCCAGTCCACGTGGGTGCGAAATATCTTCGCGGATTCGGCCAACATAGACCGGATCGGTCCCCACAGACTCTGTCACGGCAGTGGGGTAGCCACCGGATTGACGCTCATCCAGTACCACAATGCCCGGTGCATCCTGAAGTACGGCCGTTGCATCCTCAACAGTAATCTTTTTGCGCGTTTCAATGTGAATCGCCTCCGAGTGCCCATAAAACACAGGAACCCGTACTGCTGTGGGGTTAACCAAGATAGCGTCATCTGCAAAGATTTTTTTAGTTTCCCACACCATTTTCATCTCTTCCTTGGTGTAACCGTTCTCAAGGAAAACATCGATTTGCGGTAATACATTAAACGCAATCTGTTTTGGATAGACATTCGTCTTAATCTCCTGGGCATTCAATAAGGCCGCTGTCTGTCCCGCCAGCTCTTCAATCGCCTGCTTACCAGTCCCAGAAACTGCCTGATAGGTGCAGACATTAATCCGCTCAATCCCGACCGCATCATAGATCGGCTTTAACGCCACCAGCATCTGAATGGTTGAACAGTTTGGATTGGCAATAATATTGCGCTTTTTATAATCGGCCACCGCATCCGGGTTGACCTCCGGCACCACCAGCGGAATATCATCGTCATAACGAAAATGTGA
>CALZIG010000180.1 GCA_945787585.1 uncultured Gammaproteobacteria bacterium
ACATGACGATGCAAAATACAATCGTGAGCTGGTGCAGCAGCAGTTAGAGCAGGCCTCCGATGATGCACAATCCGATAACGCTGAATCAGATTCATCGGAAGAGAGTGGTGAGCCGTCGCAACAGGGTGAACCGCAGCAAAGCGATTCGCCACAGGGGCAGCCTCAGTCGGGCGAGTCAGCTGATGCCGAGTCGAATGATGGCGCTTCATCAACATCTGATGGAATGGGTGATGTGCCTCAGCCGTCGGAATCATCTCAGGGTGAAAATGACGATCCTGACCGTCAGATGAGCGATGGCGGTGATGAGTCTGAAGATGAGGCGCAGCAAGCAACGCAGTCACAAGCGAACGAGGGTGAGACGCAGTCCGATGAGCCTCCGGCGGCCAGTGCGAGTGAGTTGAGTGAAGCGCAGGCCGAGATTCAGCAGGCCAACGATCAATGGTTGCGGCGTATTCCCGATGACCCGGGCGGGCTACTGCGGCGCAAGTTTCAGTATCAATCACAACGCGCACAAAACCGCAGTGGTGGGCAGCCGCCTGTTGAGGATAAGTCATGGTGATATTTCAGAGTAAAAAAATGTTGTGGTGCCTGTTGATGGTGATGTTGTTGTGCACACAGGCAGTGCTGGCAACGACGATTAACGTGCGGAGTGATCGTAATCCAGTCGCGACGAATGAATCATTTCGCCTGATTTTTGAGTCTGACGGTAGTGTCGACGGTGAACCCAACTTTAAAGCGCTGGAACAGAACTTTGAAGTGATGCAGCAGAGTCAGGGCACGACGATGCAGATTGTGAATGGCCAGGTGTCGCAGGCGCGTCAATGGACGGTGGTATTGATGCCGCGTCGTAGTGGCCAGTTAACCATCCCCGCGATCGCATTTGGTAAAGATAAAAGTCAGCCGGTAGTGATTGGTGTGACTGAGGCTACCGTTTCCTCTGAGGAGCCCAACAACTCAGTGCTATTTTTTGAAGTCAGCACGACCTCGGCCCCCGAAACAGGCAATGCCTATGTGCAGTCGCAGGTGATCTATAACGTACGCCTCTTTCGCGCGGTCAATGTGGCTAATGCACGGTTATCGGAGCCGGTGGTAAGCGGTGCCGATGCCGTGGTTGAGAAGCTGGGTGATGACCGTGAATTTGAGACCACGCGCGATGGTCGTCGTTATGTGGTGCTGGAACGTAGTTATGCCATTTTTCCACAGCAGAGTGGCACCGTGACAATCGACCCGGTGAGCTTTGAGGGGCAGGTGGTCAATCGTGCGCGTGGCATGTTTGATGTGTTTGATCAGGGCGGGCCGATTCGTCGGGTGCGTTCGGCAGCGGTCACCCTTGATGTAATGCCGATGCCCGCGGGTGAAGAGCCGCAGCAGTGGTTGCCTGCGCGTGAAGTGAAATTGATTGAAGAGTGGCCGGAGGGGGTCGACCTTTCTCAGCCGATCACGGCGGGCGAACCACTAACCTGGACATTGACACTGATTGCGGATGGCTTGACGGCGGCGCAACTGCCGACCATTACGCCGGTGATGCCCGATGGACTCAAGGCCTATCCTGATCAGGCGAAGCAGATGAATGATAAAAAACAGGAGACGTTGATCGGCGTGCGGCAGGAGAAGATCGCACTGATCCCAGTACAGGCGGGTGAATATCAACTGCCTGCGATTGAAGTGCCGTGGTGGAATAGCCAAACGGGCCAGCGCGAGGTAGCGCATTTGCCGGCACGTACACTGCGGGTAGCGGCGGCTGCGGGATCGAATAGTGGTGCAGCGATGTTGCCCCCTCTGTCGGAGAACGAACAGGCGCGACCACAGGTGTCGTCATCAGCGGTCGTCACATCGTCCAATGACACTACCTGGCGTGTTGTGAGTGCAGTACTTGGGCTGGGGTGGTTGTTGACGGTGATGGCATGGTGGATTTCGCGTCGTACTGCTGAGCATCCGCGTGAGCCGGGTCGGGAATCGCAGATGGTGGATGTTAGCGCGGTTAAACAACGGGTGAGAAAGGCGTGTCTTGAAAATCATGCGGTTGCTGCAAAAGAGGCGCTGCTGGTGTGGGGGGCTATCAGTTGGCCTACTCATCCGCCCGGTGCGCTAGGCCAGCTAGCACAGCGTGTAAGCGATGAGACGCTCCGTGATGAGATCATCGCGCTGAATCAGCAGATTTATGGGCAATCTACGGCCAATGCTCCGCATCAATGGGACGGCAATGCCATGTGGCGAGCGTTTGAACGTGAGTTGAAGCAGACAAAATCGGGCGTCCCCAGGGCCGATTCAACACTTGCGCCACTCTATTTCTGAACATAAACAGGCCATGTGAATATGAATTGATGGATTATGAGGTCAGCGATAGTTGGCCTGACAGAAATTTGACTATTGTTTAAGTGCAATCATTCGTGAAAATATATTGTTAAGTCACCGCCTTAAAAGCCGATAAGTGAGATTACATAGCGCGAACTTTCCTGTGTGAATCTTAAATATGCAACTTGCGCTAGATAAGAAAGTCATTTCAATTTTGTTGGCGTGTATTTTAAACCAGTCAAAAGTACAAGGAGTGTGATGTGATGATTGGGCTGTTTACTTTTTTGGCATGGTTGTGTGGTTCTGCAATGCGATGCGTAAATCGCCGAGTGTTTTATGTGCGCAGTGAAACGAGAGGGGTAGATTCCTATGGCCATGAATGAAAGAGTGCTTTTATTGGTGGACGATGAAGAGAACCTGCTTCAGGCGATGAGACGTCTTTTCCGTAACGATGGGTACCGTATTTTAACGGCGAGTAGTGGTTCGCAAGCGCTGGAGATATTGCAAGAAAATGTCGTGGGTGTGGTGATATCAGATCAGCGGATGCCAGAAATGAGTGGCGTGGAGTTTTTCAGTCAGGTCAAAAAACTTTACCCTGAAACCATTCGTATTATTTTAAGTGGGTATACTGAACTTGAATCGGTGACTGAGGCTGTTAATAGAGGCGCTGTCTATAAATTCCTGACCAAGCCCTGGGATGATGGCTGGCTACGGGAAAATATTGATGAAGCGTTTAACAATTACGAGTTGGCTCGTGAAAATAAACGTCTAACGGTTGAGTTAAAGAACTCAAATGAGTCGCTGACGGATGCCAATAAAGAGTTAGAAAAGTATGCGGCGCTCAATTTTAAGCTGGTACAGGTTTCTCAGGAACTACTGGAAAATCTTCCCATCGGCATAGTTGGTGTTGGTGATGACACAATTATCGCATTAGCCAATAAAAAAGCACATGAGTTATTCGGTTCATCGACGAGTGGACTGGTCGGTGCACCCTGTCGCGAAGTGTTGCCATCCGCTCTGCATGACTTTTATACTGCGAAAATGAACCACGACGTGATCTCTGAGTGGGAAGGTGACATGCAGGGCGTTGGCGAGATGCGCGTGATTCTATCGCGAATGGGGCAATCATCTATGTC
>CALZIG010000181.1 GCA_945787585.1 uncultured Gammaproteobacteria bacterium
CGATTCAGTTTCTGCAGATTCTCAGCTGGGAATGCCGATGATGATGGGGCAGCCGACTGGAAAGTTCATGGCGGTGCCGACCTCGATGGATATGCGTATGTTGAACTTCACTATGGGCTACAGTTTTAGCGATCGTCTCTTTGGCGGTGTCATGCTGATGCACAAAGATAACAGCATGGAGATGAAATTCAGTGACATGATGTCGACGATGACCGGGCAGAGTGGTTTCACGATGGATTCTTCCGGTATTGCCGATACGATGTTGATGGGCAAGTATCGTCTGTTTGCCGATGATCCGTTGATTCCGTCACGCCAGGCGTCACTCTTTTTTGGCTTGAGTCTACCCACGGGTTCGATCGATGAGACCAATAGCAACCACCCGCTAGTGTTGCGTCAGAAAGAACTACTACCGTACGGCATGCAGGTCGGTTCGGGCAGTTATGACCCGACCGTCGGCATCCTCTATCAGCGATCCGTGTCACCTTACTGGTGGGGTGCCAATGCGATGTACACGGCACGCATCCATGATAACGACCGTGACTACCGGCTGGG
Source organism: uncultured Gammaproteobacteria bacterium (assembly GCA_945787585.1). Classification (GTDB taxonomy): domain Bacteria; phylum Pseudomonadota; class Gammaproteobacteria; order SZUA-140; family SZUA-140; genus SZUA-76. Next base: position 553 of record CALZIG010000181.1, read on the forward strand.
TGATGAGGCGCGGCTTGACCTCTACGGCATGTATCAGTTTCGTAGTAATCTGCTGGCTCAGTTGCAATTAAATGTTGAGCATCGCGGTGATATCGATGGCCAGATGGATGAGGTGTTGTCGGGCGCGACGGGCCATGTCACACAGGGAGTGGCCGGATCACCGCTGATCACGCCGCTGTATGATTCAAATAATTATGGCGGTAAAAAAGTGCTCGCCACCGTGGGGCTCCAGTGGCAGCCTGCCGCGTTGAATATAATTGATATCAACATCGGTGTGCCACTCTATCAGGATTTGAATGGACTTCAGCTCGAAGAGGAGTCTCGAGTGATGTTGACCTGGTATCGTGAACTGCCAACGAAGGGAAGCATCCGCTTTAAAACGCCAAAAGGTAAAGAGGGCTCCCTCGGGTTTTAGTGATGCGGATTGAAGTAACAGGTGTTATCAAGCGAATTGTAACCGCTGTCGCTACGGTGGTGTTGATGGTGGGATGTGCCGGTAGTGGCATCCCCGCGGCACAATCGCCAGCCGCTTTATTGTTTGCTGATAAGTGTGGTGTCTGTCATGCAGTACCCCATCCCGCTCGTCACCGGGCAAATGAGTGGCCACATTATGTGGCGCTGATGGAGCAACGTATGGCAGAGCGGAACATCGCAGCGTTGAGTGACACGCAGCGTACGTCGATTATGGAGTATCTCAGTGAACATAGTCGTTAGCCATGTTGCATTAATGTTGATGTCGATGGTACTGCTTTATGCTGGCAGTGCAGTTGCCGATGTTTTTGGTAAATTAGGCGTAGAGCAACCCAAAACACGCCTCGCAGCGCCTGAGTTTTCGCTGGAACTGCTGAGTGATGGCTCGCAGGCAATATTGTCTGATTATCGCGGCAAAGTGGTACTGCTCAATTTCTGGGCGACATGGTGTCTGCCCTGCCGTGAAGAGATGCCCGCGATGCAGACGTTATGGAAGCGTTACCGCGCAGAGGGGTTTGAGATTTTGGCGGTAGCCGCGGATCGCCGTGGGCGAAAAAACGTTGCATCATTTGTTGTGGAACATGGTTTTGAATATCCGGTACTGCTTGATCCCGGCGGTAAAGTCCGTAATCGATATGATGTGGTTGGGTTACCGATGAGTTATCTCATTGGACGTGATGGCAAAGTCTCAGGCCGGGTGGTCGGGGTGATCGACTGGGCAAGCCCAAGCGCTGCTGAAATGATCGAAACCCTGTTGCAACAGTCCTCTTTCTGAGTCTGTTTTTGGTAGCGGCGCTGCTTTACTCGCTATTTAGATTTAGCGCTTCTTTTTTAGATGCACTGCTCTCTTTCTGGGTCTGATCGGGAGTAGGAGGCGTGAGTGAAAAGGCGCGTTGCTGAGAATAAGTGAGTACCCACCCAACCAGTCCTGCGGCAGTGATGGCGAGGATGATATTCCTGATTTTGCGCTTGCGTTGTCTGCGCATCAGCAATGTTAGGACGGCATTTCTATTGTTCATGTTATCGCTTGTGTTACGGGAGTCTATGACCCGTATGATAACCTCTGTTGCAGTTTGTTCACCACAATTACCTGCTTTGAGATGGGGTAAAGAGCGGAAACAGGCGCTGTGAGGTTGATCAATGACTTAGCGAATGGACTCAAAAGTCAATCGAAAAGAGGCAGTGACACCTGGGATAGAGTGCCGCTATAATCCTTTTTCCGCGTTGTGCGCTAACAAACATTGATGAAGAATTATGTGGTTCAAAAACCTGCAACTTTACCGTTTTACCAAGCCCTTTGAACATACTGCCGAGACGCTCGAAACGGCGTTACAGCAGCGAACCAGTCGCCTCTGTGGGCCGCATGAAGAGATGAGCTACGGCTGGAGTTCGCCGTTAGGACGCAAGGGCGAGATGCTGGTGCATGCGGCGAATAACTTTTTGATGATCTGTGCCACAAAAGAAGAAAAGATCATTCCCGCTTCAGTGGTCAGGGAATACGTGAATGAGCGTGTTGAGAAAATTGAAGATACGCAGGCACGCAAGGTGCGTAAAAAAGAGCGCGACAATATTCGAGATGATGTGATGACAGAACTGTTGCCGCGTGCGTTGAGCCGTACCCTGCACACCTTTGCCTATATTGATCTCAAAGAGGGGTGGTTAGTGGTTGATTCGGCCTCGGTTAAGAAGGCGGAAGAGTTTACTTCGCTGTTGCGTAAAACCCTCGGCTCACTGCCGGTGGTGCCGCCCACTACTAATGAATCGCCGCATATCGTATTGACCGAATGGCTGACCAAAAATAATCATCCCGCTGAGTTTGGGGTGGAAGATGAGTGCGAGCTGCGCGCAGCGGATGCCGAAGGCAGTATCGTTCGTTGCAAGCGGCAGGATCTGGGAAGCCCCGAAATACAGGCGCATCTTAAAGCAGGCAAGCAGGTTGCCAAGATGGCACTCAACTGGCGCGATCGCCTGACGTTTGTGCTGGACGATAGCATGGCCATCAAACGTGTACGCTTTCTCGATGTGATTCAGGAGCAGGTCGATGATGTTGAAACCGAAGACGAAGCGCAGCGCTTCGATGTCGACTTTTCTATTATGACGTTGGAACTGTCACTGTTCATCAAGCAGTTATTCGAAGCCTTTGGGGGCGAGAATGTGGACGCACTGGATGTCGCCGCGTAGTATTGATTAGCGTATTTTCAGAAACGTCGTTTATTGAGCGCTTTTTGATCAATAACCAGATACTATTCTGCCTGGATCGATCCAGATCGATAAATTCATTTAATGAGCGGGGCGTTACAGGAAGGGGTGGC
>CALZIG010000182.1 GCA_945787585.1 uncultured Gammaproteobacteria bacterium
GAAGCGATTCGGTATTTTCATCCACCTCAAGGACAGTTAACCGCACACGATAATCGACGCCCACTGCAGCAATCGCCTGAGAAAACTCCAGCGCATTAGGTTGATGGGGCTTAAGTACATCCAGAACAATTTTTTTAACCAAAACCATAACACTTACCCTCGTCCAGTCTCTCACTATCTATAAATTGTAATACTTTTTAATCATCTGCCAGGCCTCTTCAGCAGAATCCACATAGTCGAAAAGCTTCAAATCTTCCTCGTCAATCGCACCCTCTTCTACCAACGCTTCAAAATTGATAATACGACGCCAGTACGCACTGCCTAGCAACAATATGGGCACAGGTTTAATTTTTTTTGTTTGAATCAGAGTGAGCGTTTCAAATAACTCATCCATCGTGCCAAACCCGCCGGGGCACGCCACCAGCGCACGGGCTCGTTTGAGGAAATGCATTTTACGAATGGCGAAATAATGGAACTGAAAACATAGCTCAGGCGTGATGTAGGCATTGGGGCGTTGCTCGAATGGCAATACAATATTAAGTCCGATGCTTTTACCCCCGGCATCCATGGCCCCACGGTTGGCCGCTTCCATAATGCCTGGGCCACCACCTGTCATGACTACCATATCGCAACGTTCAGAAGACAGTGCTTCATCCGTAATCATTGCACCCAGTTTACGGGCTTCATCATAGTAACAACTGTTTTCCAGAACGCGCTGCGCAATGACTACACGTTTTTCTAAACGACTGTCCTCTGGGTTTTCTTTTGCTAATCGAATTGCCTTTTTTAGTCGTTTTGTCGCTGTTGGGCGATCGGGCATACGGGCGCTGCCGAAGATCACCACGGTAGACTCTATCCCCTCATCAGATTGAACCAGGTCTGGCTTTAATAATTCGAGCTGCAGCCGTACTGGCCGCACTTCATCGCGTAGAAGAAAGTCCTGATCGGCATAGGCCAGGCGATAGGTTGATGAACGTGTTTGAGGGGTATCTACGGCTAATTCCGCTGCTTCCACATCTTGCGCTGCGGTAGGAAATTTACATTCTTTTAGATCAATTATTTTATCTTTCATATACTGCACCAATCTCATCTGACATTACGTTTTGTAATTGCTGTTATCAATCATAAAGCTTTGAAGAATAAATTACTTCACTATCATCATGACAGTTCACACTCACAATCACAGTGCAATTTAATTAGGTCAATGTTAGTCTTTCTTTATGCAGATGAAAACTTGATTCCAGGAGAGTAACAATGGCAACTTTACAGTTTATTGGCGCAGCCAGACAAGTCACTGGGTCGTGTCATCTCATTAAAACTGATACCACCTCTATTTTGCTTGATTGCGGTATGTTTCAAGGTGGCGCAAAGGCAGAGAATCATAACGCAAGGCCTTTTCCATTTAATCCACGCAATATCGATGCGGTTGTGCTCTCCCACGCTCACATTGATCACTCGGGATTATTACCAAAATTAGCAAAAGAAGGATTCAGAGGTTCTATCTATTGCACGCCTGCCACGCATGACTTGATTGACCTTATGCTTAAGGATTCGGCCCACCTGGCAGAAAAAGATGTGGAGTGGGAAAATAAACAACGGCGTCGAGCAGGCAGGGAGTTAATTGAACCCCTTTATAATATAGATGACGTAGAAATGACTTTAAGTCAGCGCCAGGCAGTGCCGTACGACAAAGAACAAGTCATTTCGCCTGAGATCAAGATCTGCTTTCGCGAAGCAGGTCATATACTGGGCTCAGCCGTTGTTGAAATATTTATTGATGAACAGGGAAAACAAAAAAAACTGGTGTTTTCCGGTGATCTGGGTAACGACAATCAGGCCCTGCTGCGGGATCCCGCAATAATTGCAGAGGCGGATGTGCTATTGCTCGAGTCAACCTATGGTGACCGTCTTCATCGTTCTTTGCCCGATACGCTGGATGAATTCAAACAGGCCCTGGATGATGCGGATAAAGATGGTGGTAATGTGCTAATCCCAGCTTTCTCTGTTGGTCGTACTCAGGAAATACTGTACTACCTGGGTAAACTCTACCGTGCGGGAAAATTAAAACAACAGCGCGTATTTCTTGATAGCCCCATGGCCATCTCCGCCAGTGAAATCTATCACCGCCACATGCGTTTATTTAATGATGATGACAATGCAGAATTCATCGCCACGGCTCAGGATAACTGGACTCAATGGCTGCCGATTTTACGTTGTACACGAAGCACAGAAGAGTCAATAGGAATAAACCTCATCACTGGTGGTGCTATTATTATCGCCGGCAACGGCATGTGTAGCGGTGGTCGAATTGTACATCACATGAAAAACCAGCTTTGGCTAAATAAGACACATGTCATTATTGTCGGCTTCCAGGCGAGAGGAGGCACTGGACGAGCCCTGGTAGATGGTGCTGAGCGTGTCAAAGTACTGGGTAAAGACATTGCCGTCAAAGCCAAAATCCACACTTTGGGCGGGCTCTCTGCTCATGCTGATCAAAACCAGTTACTCACCTGGGCAGGTCACTTTTCAAAACCACGCCCTGAGCTCTATCTGGTTCACGGTGAACTGGATAAGATTCTGGTACTACAAAAAGAGTTTCATAAGCGCTTCGACTGGCATGCCAATATTCCAACCGCGGGTGATGTAGTCACCATTTAATTAAATTCAGCGTGTAGATATGATTGATTTTCGACTTATAAAGGCCATATGGCGCTAAATCTTTGCTTACAGATTTCTGCCCCTGGAGCAGGAAGAGATCGCCAATGTCCTCTATCTACTGCATAATAGCGATATATTTATTCGACTTTTTATTTCTCACTATAAATCATATGCCAAACAATAAAATATACCTAAGTAACCTCGACAATGAAGCGACTGAATCCCAGCTTCAAGTCTATTTTTCTAAATATGGTGAAATTAAAAATATTCATCTACCCCTGGATAAAAAAACCAAATCACCCAAAGGATATGCCTTTATTACCTTTGTTGAAGAGGCCTCGGTTAAAGGTGCATTAGCCCAGAATGGGCAGCCCTTTCTTGAGCAGATACTGACTGTAGAGATTGCCACCGAAAAACGTCAACAGAAACAGAAGTTGTGAGCACCACTATGACCAATAATGAAATCATCAAAAAACTACGTGTTGCGCTAGATCTGAAAGAAGCCGATATCATTGAAATTTTCAAGCTCGCCGACTATCAGATCAAAAAAACAGAGCTATCTGGTATTTTTCGTAAACGCGAACATAAAAACTTTAAAGAGTGTAGCGATCTGTTACTTAACCATTTCCTGAATGGATATATTATCTATAAACGTGGCCCTAAACCTGCTGAATAACCTATAGCCAACCGTTGTCTACCACTCGCAGATATAATGTAATAACATTTAAAATCACGTAATGAAGTAGGAAGTATGGGTTATGCCATTTCAACACATTAGCATTGAGAATTATAAAATCCTCTCTCGTGAAAAAGAGACAACGTTGATCGATATTCGTGACCCGCAGGCATTTTCAGCGGGGCATATAGAGGGTGCCATTCATATTAGTAATGACAACGTTGCTGAGTTTGTTGCACAAACAGATATGGGTCGTCCTTTAATTGTCTGTTGTTATCATGGCAACAGTAGCCAGGGCGCTGCCGATTTTTTTAGTCAGCAGGGTTTTGCAGAGACCTATAGCCTGGAAGGTGGTTATGCGGCGTGGAAAGGTTAGCTAAATATTTTACCTGTATCCTGCAGCTATAATGCCTACAAACAGGGAGCGGAAAATGAGCAACACACTGGTAGCAAAATCGCCTTTAACGACAGACGATAACTCGCTTATCAATCGTTATGCGGCAATACGCAACCAGACTGAAGTGCTCTGCCAGCCACTGGCCATTGAAGATTACGGACTGCAGACGGCCGCGTTTGCCAGCCCAGTCAAATGGCATCTTGCCCACACCGCCTGGTTCTTTGAAACGATGGTACTTATCCCCTATCTAAAGGACTATCGTGAGTTTCATGCGGGTTACGATCAGTTATTTAACTCTTATTACGATACCCTTGGCAACCATCATCCACGTGCGGAACGCGGCCTGTTGTCACGCCCATTGGTCGACGAGGTCTATCAATATCGTCGCCATGTCGATGAGCATATGCAGCAACTACTGCAGGATGACAAGCATGTTTCGTATCAGGAAATCCAACGTCGTAGCATCCTAGGCCTTAATCACGAACAGCAGCATCAAGAATTAATGCTGACCGATATCAAATATAATTTTGGCTATCACCCGATGAAGCCGGTTTATTCTGAGCTCCCTGAATCTCCCATCGTTGTTCAGCAACCGGTGAAGTGGATCGATTTTAGCGGTGGACTGCATACCATCGGTTTTACTGGCGAAGGATTTAGTTACGATAATGAAATGCCGCTTCACACCCTTTATACACAGGATTATCGCCTTGCCTCTCGCCCCGTCAATAATGGTGAGTATATCGATTTTATCACTGACGGTGGTTACCGGAACTCAGACCTTTGGTTGTCTGACGCGTGGACAGTGATTCAACAACAAAACTGGCAGGCAC
>CALZIG010000183.1 GCA_945787585.1 uncultured Gammaproteobacteria bacterium
CACGCCCTACATCAGGCCGACTGGATCGCGGCGCAGCTGAGTGGTAATTTCGGCATCAGCGATGAAAACAACTGCCTGAAGCTGGGCTATGACGTCATCAATCGCCGCTGGCCCGACTGGTTCGAGCTACTTGGCATTGACCATGCCTTATTGCCACAGGTCACCATTCCGGGAACGACTATCGGCACCATTCGGTCGGAGATCGCCAACCATCTGGGGCTATCGCTGCAGACCCGCATTGTCAGCGGCACCACCGATAGCATTGCCGCCTTTCTCGCCACCGACGCCGCAGAGATCGGGGACGCGGTGACCTCGCTCGGCTCAACACTGGCACTGAAGCTACTCTCAGACAAGCCGATCTTCGCGCCGACGTATGGTGTCTATAGCCACCGTCTTGGCGATCGATGGCTGGTGGGCGGCGCATCCAATTGCGGTGGTGCGACTCTATTACAGCACTTCAATACTGAACAGATGGTGGCAATGACAGCAAAGCTCGACCCCGACAATCCCACCGGCCTCGACTATTATCCACTGTCGGCAAAAGGTGAACGCTTCCCGATCAATAACCCAACGCTTGCACCCCGTATCACTCCGCGTCCCGCCGACGAGCTGCAATTTTTTCAGGGGCTACTCGAAGGAATCGCACAGGTTGAAGCACGCGGCTACCGACTACTGGCCGAACTGGGCGCGTCCTATCCACGGCGAGTACTGAGCGTGGGCGGCGGGGCCAACAATGCGCCGTGGGGGGCGATCCGCGCCCGATACCTCAATGCCGAGGTAATCGCCTGTGGTGATATACAAACGGCCAGAGGCAGTGCACTATTGGCACGCTCGTCTGTAAACAACACCTCATGACACTTTTTGCCTCCACGCAGAAAAAATCATAAAATCAGATAAACTGAAAACCACTCGCGTTCACCCTACAGGCACTTATCACTCTCATGTTCACTCAACCTTTCATCGGCGCCTCATACCTACTGCGCGGTTTTTTGCTCCTCTTTAAACCCGGCATCAGACGCTTCGTGATCCTGCCGATGCTGATCAATCTGATCGTCTTCAGCCTGCTGATCTGGCTCGGTATCTTTCAGTTCGATATCTTAATGGAGTATGTGATGGGCAATCTGCCCGAATGGCTTCAGTGGCTCGACTGGTTGTTATGGCCGCTCTTTCTGATCGCCTTTTTACTGGTCGGCTTCACCTTCAGCCTGCACCTCGCGCTATTGATTGCTGCGCCATTCAACGGCCTCCTGTCAGAAGCGGTGGAGCGCCATCTCGACCCCACTAGCACGCTACCCGTAAGTAGCTGGGGCGATATCGTAAAAGGGATCGTCCCCGCCATCATCAGCGAAGCAGGCAAGATTGGCTATTTCATCATCCGCGCCATCCCGCTGACCGTGCTCTTTTTCATTCCAGGCATCAATCTGCTCGCCCCCGCGATCTGGGCCATCTTTGGTGCATGGATCCTGGCGCTCGAATATAGCGATTATCCACTGTCGAACCACGGCCTGCTATTCAAAACATCAAAAGAGGTGGTGAGAGAAAAACGCTGGGTTGCGTTTGGCTTTGGTGGCGCCTCACTGTTTTCCACTGTGGTTCCGTTGTTAAACTTTTTCGCGATGCCCGCCGCTGTAGCAGGGGCGACTATTATGTATGTGGAACAGCTTAAAGACAGCCCTCAACTCGCCATCACACAAACTAAAGCATCGTGATAACCCGATCAAACTGACCACTCTCGGATAGCCTTTTCATGGACTTTTTCCAGCAACTCATACTGGCGCTGATTCAGGGACTGACCGAGTTTCTGCCAGTCTCAAGCTCTGCCCATCTAATTCTGGTGCCAACGCTGCTTGGCTGGACCGATCAGGGGCTAGCGTTCGATGTCGCCGTCCATGTCGGCACACTCACTGCCGTGGTCACCTATTTCCGCAGCGAACTAAAACTAATGACACGCGACTGGGTCAATTCCATCACCACACGCAAACAGACCCCTGAAAGTCGCTTAGCATGGGGTGTGCTCATCGGCACTATTCCAGTAGGACTTTGTGGGCTGTTATTCAAGGACTTTATCGAGACATCACTACGTTCAGAGCTAGTGATTGCGACAACGACTATTTTATTTGGCCTGTTGCTGCTATGGGCCGACAAACAGGGCAAACGTCAGCGCGATGAACACACCCTTAGCTGGCGCGATATTGTCATCATCGGTTGCGCCCAGGCAGTTGCATTGATTCCCGGCACGTCACGCTCCGGCATTACGATTACCGCTGGTTTAATGTTGGGGCTAACACGCACCGCCGCCGCACGCTTTTCATTTCTGTTATCGATTCCAGTGATTATTCTATCAGGACTGTTTGTAACACTTGATTTAGTACAACATGAGGCCGCAGTTGATTGGCAGTCACTGATCACCGGTGCGATTCTCTCAGCCCTCAGCGCTTACGCCTGCATCCACTTCTTCCTTAAACTGCTAGATAAGATCGGCATGATGCCGTTTGTGGTCTACCGCATCCTGCTAGGCTTAGTACTCTTTTTTGTGTTTGTGTAACCGAGTGCTTGCTAGCAACACACTGGCGTCGTGGCATCCACAACGGCCACGTCACTAATACTGAGTATTAATTCGCCTGGCACTCACCACAGACACCGTAAATATAGAGTGAGTGATCGGTAATCGCATAACCGGCTTTTTTAGCGATCTCATTCTGGCGCGCTTCAATCACCTCATCGACAAACTCATCGACCTTACCACATTCGACACAGACGATATGGTCATGATGCTCGCCGGCATCCAGCTCAAACACCGAGTGCCCCTCTTCAAAGTGGTGTCGCGTCACCAGCCCTGCTGACTCGAACTGGGTCAGGACACGGTAGACCGTCGCCAGCCCCACATCCTCATCCGACTCGATCAACGCCTTATACACATCTTCGGCCGTCAAATGGCGTTTGCTGTTGCTTTCAAAAATCTCAAGGATCTTGATACGCGGCAAAGTGACTTTGAGCCCCGCCTTTTTCAAATCAGAATTTTCCACTATGCTATCCTCTATGGCCACGCCTGAGTTCAGGCACGGAAATCTGCTGAATCACACCCGGCGCGCCACTCACGGCCCCCCAGGTAAGAAAGGCACCTTACTAGTAATGAAGATTGTAAAACAACCCTATATGAAAAATAAAATCTCTATCGCATTAGTGCTGTTAATAGCGCTAACGACTGCCGCATGTTCGATTCACAAAGTGGATATCCAACAAGGCAATATTGTCTCAAAAGAGATGATGTCACAGTTGACCATCGGCATGACGCAGGACGAAATCAAAAGAGTGATGGGGTCACCACTGATTGTCGACCCATTTCGTCGTGATCGCTGGGACTATATTCATAGCTTCAAATCAGGCAAAAGTAACCAACCACGTACGCAGTATCGCATCACGCTCTTTTTTGAAGGCGATCAGCTGGCCCGCATCGAGAGTGAAATCCCGCCCGAAGGGCTACCCGAACGTTAATCATAGCGTATTAATCATCAGCCGACTGCTTAGGCGTTGAGGCAACGGGCGGGGCAGTAGTCTCTGTTGACTCGCCAGCGGTTGGCTGATCAGGTTTTTTCGTCTCGTCTACGGCTGCTGCGGTTTTTGCAGGCTTCGCTTCATCAGCCTTCAGATCTCCGCCCCCCTTTTTCATCCGCTTACCCTCAGCAGCGCGTTGTCGGCGCACCTCTTTTGGGTCCGCGATTAATGCGCGATAGATCTCAACTCGGTCACCCTCACGCAGCACCGCACTCATTTTGGTGAGCTTGCCAAACACCCCCACTTTATTGACGGACAGGTCGATCTCAGGATAGCTCACCAGAATACCGGAGTGCTTAATCGCATCCCCCACGGTGCCCCCCACATTGATCGATGATTCAAGAATCACCTGTTCATGCGGTAGCGCGTACGCGACCTCAACATCGATTTTTTCAATATCATTTTCATCATTCATCGTAGGGTTCTCAGCGGGGGTGGTATCAGGGGCGGCCATAACTATTCACCGCGCGCTCGCAAAAGGCATCGACCAGAGAGTTGGCGATCTGGTTAAAAATGGGACCCAGCGTCACATCGAGCAGTCGATTGGAAAACTCAAACTCCAGATCCAGTGAAACCTTGCAGGCATCTTCACCCAGCTTTTCAAAGCGCCAGAAGCCTTCCAAATGCTGAAAGGGGCCTTCGACCAGGCGCATTTCGATCATCTTGCCTTTTTGTAGCCGGTTGCAGGTCGTAAAGGTCTTGTGAATCCCCCCTCGGGACAACTCAAGCGTCGCCCGTACTTCATCCTCATCACGGCTCAGCACGGTTGCATTTTTACACCACGGCAGGAAATCTGGATAGAGGTCGATGTCATCCACCAATGCATACATCTGACTGGCTGAATATCGCACCAGCGCACTTTTATTAATTATTGCCATGAATCCAATCTATCTCAAACTTCGTTATATTAGCTTTGCCAGCAACCCCGTGCTTTGCAGAAAAACAACCGTTACCGCCAGTGGCGTGACATAGCGCAGTAAAAAACTCCACACATTAAATGCGAACAGATATTTGGTTGCCATTTCGGCGACTTTAGATTTACGCGACATCGACCATCCGACAAAGATGGCAATGAACAGACCCCCTAATGGCAACATGATATTCGCCGTGAGGAAGTCGAGCAACTCAAAAAAGGTTCGATCAAACCATTTAACCTCAGACCAGAGATTAAAAGAGAGCACCGTTCCCATACCCAGCAACCAGGTCGCGATACCACAGATAATCGATGCGGTGATACGCTTCATGTTGCGATTTTCTACCAACCAGGTGACTGCGGGTTCGATCAGGGAAATGGACGAACTCCACGCCGCAAAAAACAGCAGGATAAAAAAGAGTGTGCCGAAAAAGAGGCCGCCATCCATCTGACCAAATGCCAGTGGTAACGTTTGAAAGACCAGCCCCGGCCCCGCCCCGGGTTCCAGTCCATTGGCAAAGACTATCGGGAATATCGCCATACCCGCCACCAACGCCACCATGGTGTCGGCAAAGACAATCATGATCGCGGTTCGTGCAATCGAATCCTGACTGCGCATATAGGAACCATAAATCATAATCGCCCCCATCCCCAGGCTCAGCGTAAAGAAGGCGTGCCCCATCGCAGTCAGCACCCCCTCTCGGGTAAGGGCACTAAAGTCAGGCATAAAAAGAAATGTCAACCCCTCTATAAAGGCACCGCTATTCATCGCGTAGGCCAGCAGAATAACCAATAATACAAACAGGGAGGGCATCAGGAACATCACCGCTTTTTCCAGCCCACCACGCACCCCGCGCGCGACGACGATCATCGTGACAATAATAAACAGCGTATGCCACAGAGTCAGTTTGAGTGGATCGGCCAACAGCTCATCAAAGACCGTCTGCACTTGCCCGGCGGATGTCCCGGTAAAAGTGCCATTCACCATCTCCAGCACATAGTTGAGCGCCCAACCTGCAATGACACTGTAATATGAGAGGATGAGAAAACCGGCCAGTACCCCGGACCAGCCGAGGAGCTTCCACAAAGGACTGCGCCCCTCTTCACGGCTGAGGCTCGCCATGGTGTTAATCGGGCTCTGCCGCCCTCTGCGCCCCAACAGGATCTCGGCGATCATCACCGGCAGCCCCACTACCGCAATGCAGAGCAGGTACACGAGTACAAAGGCCCCGCCGCCATTTTCTCCCGCAATATAGGGAAACTTCCAGATATTGCCTAACCCTACCGCAGAACCGGTTGCTGCGAACACAAACACCCAACGAGACGACCATTGACCATGTATGCTGTTGCGTGGACTATCTGACATTTTCGCTCCAGTATTTCACCATCACGCTATTGTGGGCGAAATCGACAGATCACTCAACCACATAGATCACCGATGTGTATAATGCTGTCGGATTTACTGATTGTATTTAATCATCATTAACGAGCTTTATGGCCACGAAAAAGAAGAAAACTGGCGGCAATACCATCGCGCTGAATAAGCGTGCGCGACACGATTACTTTATCGAAGAAAAATTCGAAACAGGCATCGTATTGCACGGCTGGGAAGTCAAGAGCCTGCGTGCCGGGCATGCGCAGTTAACAGAAAGCTATGTCTTTATCAAAAAGGGTGAAGCGTGGATCTCCGGCTGCCACATCGCGCCCCTTCACACCGCCTCCACCCATGTTAATCCGGAAAACACACGGGTGCGGAAACTGCTGCTGCATCGCAAACAGCTCGATAAACTGATCGGCGCGGTCGAACGCAAAGGCTATACGCTCGTCGCCACCGCACTCTACTGGAGTCACGGACTGGTCAAACTTGAGATTGGCCTCGCCAAGGGTAAACAGCAGCACGACAAACGTGCCACAGAAAAAGATCGTGACTGGAAGCGGGAAAAGAACCGCCTGCTGAAGGGGCGCGGCTAATCTGCTGACTATTTAGTCAGAATCAGACGCCCTTTACTCGTCACTCGCAGACGATACTCTTCACCAGCGTGCTCAATTACAAGCTCTTTTCCCTCTTTAAATAGCGCATCACTGGTGATTCGGGGCCTCTCTTTGACAGAGGGGCTTGCTAGCTGCGCCCTTCCGTCTCGCAGGTCTTGCTTTGATAAGTTTGGCATCACACCACCCCTGCTTATGGCAACACCTTAAAGGCACGGTGCATCCCTTTATGGTAGTGACTTTCAAGCTCACCGTCCTCTTCCTTTTCCACGATATTACAGATCAGTACATAACGGCCTGGCGCTAATCTAAAACTCGCCTTAAATATGCCCTGCGGCGCAAAGTCTTCGATCTCGCCAATCAACTCGCCTGCGAGTGCTTCATCCACCCGACCCTCCACCGTGGGCAGCACCCCATGCTCGAGTTCACTTTTTATCACCACAAACTCATGATTTTCAACGCCGTGATTGGTGACCTCAAAGGTCACGAGTCCACTGTTAACTTCAGCCTTATCAAGTGTGATCATCCACTCTCTGAGTTCGACCTTAATGGTAATTTCAGGCGCATCACTGGCCAGCAACGACTGTGAAATACCTAACGTCATCACACCCAACACCATTGATAGCTTTACTATTTTTTTACATATCATCACTACAACTCCACTCACATCGGCTTAATATAATCGAATCATCACTTTAAAAACTGGCTCACATTACTCAGCCAGCCTGTAAATACAAATGATAATGATTTGTATTTACAAATGCAAATCATTATCATATACTTCAATTCAGCCAGCCAAGTTGTGCATTAATAAAGATCTCGCACCAGCCAGCCACTCTGCCTCATTGAGCGCATAAAACATTATTAATTGCAGAATTCTGGAGCTAAAAGTGAACAATAGACACATCAAAAATATAACCCCTGCCAACATAACGATGAGCAGCAGCCTGCTAACGATGGCACTCATGGCCAGTCCGGCCAGCTATGCGGCAGACGCCGAGCTTGAACGGCGCGTCGCTGAGCTGGAGCAGAAACTTGAAATGACCGCTGACCAGCTGGAAAACAGTAGTGATCACGGTGGCAGCCTGCTCAATGGTATATCAGTCGGTGGTTATGGCGAGCTGCACTACAACAACCTCGACAATAACAAAGTCGGCGGCAGTGATAAAAAAGAGATGGATTTCCATCGTTTTGTGCTCTTCTTCGGCAAAGAATTTACCGACAAGATTCGTTTCTTCTCAGAATTTGAACTCGAACATGCACTCGCAGGCGAAGGTAAACCGGGCGAAGTTGAACTAGAGCAAGCCTATATCGATTTTGACCTCAACGATAACCACACTGCACGAGGTGGACTCTTTCTGGTACCGGTTGGTATTCTTAATGAAACCCATGAACCAACAACCTTCTATGGTGTAGAGCGCAATCCAGTCGAAAAAAACATCATCCCAACCACTTGGTGGGAAGGCGGCGCGGGCCTCCATGGTGAACTCGCACCTGGTTGGGGTTATGACGTAGCCATCACCTCCGGGCTAAATAACAGCAGCTACAATATCCGCAGTGGCCGCCAAAAAGCGGCTGAGGCAGATGCGAGTAATCTCGCCTACACTGGCCGTATCAAATGGACCGGCATCCCTGGCCTCGAGCTTGCGGCTACCGCACAGATGCAGGACAACATCACACAGGGCGTTGACCCAGATGCGAGCGCGACATTGATCGAAACGCATGCCGTGTGGCAGAGCGGCCCTTTTGGCGTACGCGCACTCTATGCCACATGGAATATTGATGGCGCAGGCGCCCAGGCACTGGGGATGAATGAGCAGACAGGTTGGTACGTTGAGCCATCCTTCAAGGTCAATTCGACACTGGGCGTCTTTGCCCGCGTCAATCAATGGGACAACGCCGCAGGTGATACCACCGACAGTGAATACAAGCAGCTGGATGTAGGCCTCAATTACTGGCCCAACGAAAACGTCGTGGTCAAAGTCGATATCCAGACGCAGGATTCACCAACCGGCCAAAATGAGTACGATGGCACCAACATCGGGATTGGTTATCAGTTCTAACAACAGCAACCAAAAAAACTCCTCCTCTTTACGTTGCTAAGGTTTAACGTGCTGGGGTGTCACCGCCCTCCTCCCCCTCCTGGTGACACCCCTTTTTTAATTTGAAGGCTCAATGAATCGACTACTCACACTTCTCCTGTTAATGCTTGTCAGCGTAACGTCTGTCATCGCACGCGGCACCTACCAGGCACCATCAGACTTTATCAATGATGCCTTTGATGGCTCACCCCCCAGGGTGCAGACATTATGGATCACAAAAAACATACGTCATGAAGTTGAAGAAATTCTGGGGCATGAATTCAGAGGTATGCGCACCCGCTACTGGGCACAGGGGCAGCGCAGGGCATGGATACTGGAAGAGATCGGCAAGGAAAAGCCTATTACTACAGGCATTATTGTCAACGAGGGTAAGATCGAACAGCTGCGAGTACTGATCTTTCGCGAAGAGCGCGGCTCGGAAGTACACTACCCCTTTTTCTCTCAACAGTTTGATGGCGCAACACTTATTGATGAACACCAACTTGACCGCCACATCGACGGCATCTCCGGCGCAACCCTGTCGGTACGCGCACTGAAAAAACTATCGCGCCTTGCGCTGTTTCTCGATCAATATGCCCATTTTCAGCACGCGGGAACGGCTGATGTCACACCGTAAGAGACGCCACAAACTGCGCTGGCGCTCGGTCTTTTTATGGCACCGATACATGGGACTATGCAGCGCGCTATTTGTCGTCATGCTTGCGATAACCGGCATGATGCTCAACCACACCGAGGCATTAAAACTGGATAGCCGACATGTCGAGTCCGCCACCCTGCTCGACTGGTACGGCATCAAACCTGCTAGCGCACCCCATAGCTATGCCGTGAACAATCACTGGCTCAGCGAACTGGATCGGCAGCTCTATTTCGACGATAGCCCACTGGCGACCGAGCCATCAGTAATACTCGGTGCTATCGCACTCGAAGAAATTTTAATTGCCGCGCTGCCCAACCACCTACTATTGCTGACACCCGACGGCGAGATCATCGAACAGATGGGGCAAGTACACGGCATCCCCAACGGCATCCAACAGATCGGCATAAACAATGAAGGTATGGTGGTACTCAATACCGACAACGGGCAATACAGATCAGATGCTGAACTACTCGAATGGGTGTCGTTTTCAGCCGAACAGACCATCGAATGGGCACAGCCACAAGCGCCTTCCGCTGAACTGCTCGATACCCTACTGATCACACATCGAGGTAACGGGCTAACGCTGGAGCGAATCATTCTCGACACCCACAGCGGCAGAATCCTTGGCGCCTGGGGTGTCTATCTAATGGATGCCGTGTCGATCATTTTCATCTTTCTCGCCGCCGCCGGCATCTGGATCTGGGCCAAACGAAGTCATTGAACACAACATAAGATTTATCATCTATCAAAAAATAAATAAATATTTAACAGTGGAACTCTATGTAGCGGTCACAATCAAATTAATATCATTTAGCAAACGCCATACTCATATTTATAGAGGTTTAAATGAAACGCTTGCTCACACTTACGCTTTCAGGCCTAACTTTACTGATGGCAACATTAGCTCACGCAGACCTTCAAACCGGCATCAATGCTTACAATAAACAGGATTACACAACCGCTTTTAATGAGTTTATGCTCCTGGCGAAGGCAGGTGATGCTGGTGCACAATTACAACTTGGCCTGATGTACGACAATGGTCGTGGAAAAGATCAGGA
>CALZIG010000184.1 GCA_945787585.1 uncultured Gammaproteobacteria bacterium
GTTGAACATTATAATCAGGGTGGCGTGGATAAAAGTAATCTAGATCCTAATATCACAGAACTTAACCTTTCCATACAAGAAGTAAAGGATGTGGTTGAATTTTTGAATACGCTCACAGGCGCGCATAGTGAAACATCAATCCCACGCTTACCAATCCTATAAAAGGAGGTTAATTATGTACAAGGCTAATATAGTAAAAAACTGCCTGTTTTTGGCAACAATACTAATGTCATCCGCTTTAAGCGCAGCGGAGCACACGATAGAGCAGAAAGATAAGACATTTGTGATGAATGATCAAAAGGTTGAAACATTCACAATCCAGGTGGGTGATTCTATTCATTTTAAGAATCAGGACCCCTGGTTTCATAATATCTTTTCACTTTCAGATATTACTACATTTGATTTGGGGTCATACGCTAAAGGTGAATTTCGCTCAGTGAAATTTGATACACCTGGAGAGGCGGAAATTGAATGTGCGATACATCCGCAGATGTTTCTGGTGGTGGAGGTGAAGGAGTGAGGTTGTGTAGTATGCGGTCAGCAATATTGATAATAATCCTGGGTCTCATTGCTGGCCCCTCTTTTTCCTCAGGTGATATAAAACGGGATAGCCGTTCTGCTATAAAGAAAGAACTAGCAAAGCCAGTTGTTCGTGGTGGCATCGTATTTAAGAATTATTGTATTGTGTGTCACGGTGAGCGAGGGGATGGCCTGGCACGTGCCGCTAAACTCCATGGCATTACTAATTTAACTATAAAGCCTCAGTCAATAAAATACTACAATAAGATAATCCGCGAAGGTGGTGCTGCCGTTGGTCGGTCAGAATTCATGCCACCATGGGGCGATGAACTTTCAAAAGAGCAAATTAATGATGTTGTAAGTTATTTGATGGTCGTTGGTGATACCATGTACAGGGGCGAAGTTGTATTTAAAACAAATTGCATTCTTTGTCACGGTATTAAGGGTGATGGTAAAGGAAGGGCCGCGATATTATATGATCCCCCACCTGCTGATTTAACACGTAGTGATAAAAATGATCAATACAAACGAATGATCATTACCTTCGGTGGTGAAGCGATGGGTCGATCATCTGTCATGCCGATATGGGGGGAGCAGTTAAGTGAGCAGGAAATCAATGATGTTATCGCTTATCTCAGAACATTACTTGTTAAAGAGTGACAGTGATTCGCAGTTCAAGGCTGGGCGCGACTTAATCTGAATTGATAACTTCATGATGTGACAAAATACTGGATATCGCGGCGGATATGTTTATGGATTATGCTGAACGATGAAAAATCGTTATACTGTTGTTTTGCTTAATCTGTAACTTTTCTGCCCCGATAGCTCAGCTGGATAGAGCATCCCCCTCCTAAGGGGAAGGTCACACGTTCGAATCGTGTTCGGGGCGCCATCATGATGCCAGTATTTTTCTGAGTTCTGTTTCTACAACGCTAAATTCATTTACCGCGAGCTTAGTGTATTCAGCTAAATTTTCAGCCTGGTTGTCTTTTGATAATCTTTCAATTTCAGCGCTTAATGCTGCAAGTTTGCATGCACCAATATTACCGCTACTTCCTTTGATGCTGTGAGAATGTTCAACAGCCGAATCGAGCGAGTTAGTCCTGATTGCATTTTGCAGTTTTGATAGTCGATTCAGTGTGTCTTCCAGGTAGGTTTCGATGATTTCCTGGAACATCTCTTCTGTAGCTTCTTTTAATGCCATGGTTGCATCATGATCTATAGATAATTCATTTGATATGTTCATAGTGGATCGCTCATAACTTATGATGGTTAGTCGTTAGGGTTTAAAAAAGAGTCGTATTTTAACCGTACCGTATGAAATTTTATTTTCAATATTTGGTACGCTAGTTTAGTTCATTTTGAGGATTTCACTAGTTATGTACCTCTTCAGCAGATATCATTTTTTCGTCTTGAAGATAGCTCTTTTCTTTATAGAGCTTTACCACGAGCAAAAAGAGTATCGCTGTGACAAACATTAAGATTGTAAAAAACCAGAAATAATCAGCACCAGCGAGTTTGCTGCTGCCATCAGGGTTCTGAATGAAAAAATTTACCGCGCTGGTAAAGAGATTGCCAAGTGAAATTGAAATCATAAAGAATGCCATGATGAATGATTTCATCTTGCGGGGCGCTTGAGTATAGGAGAATTCTAGGCAGGTGATCGATACCATCACTTCGGCGCTAGTGAGCGCAATGTAGGCGAGCAGTTGCCAGCCGATAGAGGGGGTGAGGCCGGCATCAATCTGCATTTGTACCCATGAAGGGATGGTAAAGGCCAATGCACCTAGAAATAGACCGATGGCAATTTTACGCAGTGGCGTTAAGCGCATAACGGTTGAGAGGGCGGGGTAGATCACATAAGCGAAAAGCGGTATCAATATCATCACCAGCAGTGGGTTGGCGGCTTGCAACTGAGAGGGCAGCAGTTCGATGCCGAAGATGACTCGATCCATCTGTTGCGCCTGAAACACCCACGATGAACCCGTCTGGTCAAACAGCGCCCAGAACACCGCGATAAAAAGATATATGATGCAGAGCTTGCCGAGGGCGCGCAGTCCTTCACCGCTAAATGCCTCTTTCACAAAGGTGATGCCTGCGGGCGGGACATGGATAAATTTATGGCGTCCCTGCCAGAAAACAGTGGTGGCGGTGAGCATTAAGATACCGGGGATTCCAAAGGCAAGCGATGGCCCGTAGTGTTCCAGTATCCATGGGGTGGCGAGCATCGAGACAAAGGCACCGAGGTTGATCGCAAAATAGAACCAGCCAAAGGTGCGTGATAACAGGTGGTTGTTCTGATGACCAAACTGGTCACCGACGTGAGCCGAAACACAGGGTTTAATCCCGCCTGCTCCGAGTGCGATGAGGCCGAGGCCGATCATCAGGCCGGTGCGGGAGTCATCCAGTGCCAATGCAAAGTGACCCGCGCAGTAGACCAGTGAGAGCAGGATGATAGTGCGGAACTTGCCGAGGAACACATCGGAGAGGAGTGCGCCCAGAATAGGGGTGAGATAGACGGCGGAGACAAAGAGATGAAACCACCCTTTGGCCTCATCTTCATTCATCACGGACAGCTCGCCATCGCTATTGACCAGGTATTGCGTCATGAATACCACCAGAATCGCGCGCATGCCGTAAAAACTGAACCGCTCAGCCGTCTCGTTCCCGATGATGTAGGGAATTCCGCGCGGCAATTCACTCGATGGCGTAGGTTCAGTGCGATAGTGGCTCATGGATGCGATGCTCCTGATGGCGTTTTAGCGTGTAATTCAAAATGGTCTATCTATACGGTAGCCGTTTTATGATACCTGTTTGGCCGTCGTGATTCACATAATGTGACCGGGGTTATGCCCATAACCTGTGGACGTAGATATTTAATTTCTGATCGCAGTACGATATTAGTGCACAAGGGTTAAAATGATGGCAAAATCCGCCTCCATGAAAATACAGATGCAATTCCTCTCGCTGCCCAACGCTTCGCCTGCCGACGCGGATGTGTTGATCCTGCCGGTGCCGCACGAGCAGACCGTCACCTATAAACACGGCACCGCGAAAGGGCCGCAGGCGGTCTTAGCGGCGAGCGAGCAGCTGGAGTTTTATGAAGAGGACATGGCGTGGTCGCCACTCAAGAAGATGAAACTCGCCGTCCTGCCGGCCGTAGAAGATGCCGAGGGTGAGCCAGAGGCTGCCTTTCATCGCAGACTGTTTGAGACGGCCGCGCAGTTGCCGGAAGAGGCGCTTTTGATCGCGCTCGGCGGCGAGCACTCGATTACCCCGGATATGCTATTTGCCCGCATGCCAGAGGGTGGCACAGTCGTACATATTGATGCCCATGCGGACTTACGCCCCAGCTATCATGGTTCTATTTATAACCACGCCTGTCCGATGTACCGTATTCGCGACCGTGGCTATCAATTGATCCAGATCGGTATTCGCTCATTAAATGAAGATGAGGCAAGCAGAATAGCCGCGGATGATGGCATCACTGTCTGGTTTGATCGCGCACTGCAACAACCGGGTGTTTGGCAACAGCTGCTGGATCAGTTGGCTGCGCTCAGTGGGCCTGTGTGGCTCAGTATCGATATGGACGGTTTTGACCCCGCCCTGATCTCAGGTGTCGGCACCCCGCAACCGGGTGGACTCTCGTGGCATCAGGGGCTCGATGTGCTGCAGGCGCTGACCGATAACAGTGCGGTCGACCTGCGCAACATTGATATCGTTGAACTTGCCCCAGAGGCGAGTCGCGTGTCGGAAATGATGACGGCCAAACTGGTGCAGAAGTGCCTCTCTTACTGGGGTAAAGCAAAGGGTTTTGACCAGCGTACCAGCGTTGGCTCACAAACCGGAGTCGATGATGAGTAAAAAGAAGTGGGGCATAAAAGATTCAGCCAATCTCTATCAGTTACCTGGCTGGAGCGGCGGATTTTTTAATATCAATGCGGCTGGCAATCTTGAGGCGAAGGCCTGTGGTAACCGCGTCGATTTAAAGGAGCTCTGTTCCGAGCTTGCGGCTCAGGGTTTGCACCCACCGCTGCTGTTACGTTTTTCCGACCTGCTTAATCAACGGATGAAGCAGATATACAAGCGTTTCACTATCGCGCGTGAAGAGGCGGAATATCAGGGGAAATACTACGGTGTTTATCCGATCAAGGTGAATCAGCAACGTCAGGTAGTTGAAGAGATCGTTGAATATGGCGCAGCCTTCAACTGGGG
Source organism: uncultured Gammaproteobacteria bacterium (assembly GCA_945787585.1). Lineage (GTDB taxonomy): Bacteria > Pseudomonadota > Gammaproteobacteria > SZUA-140 > SZUA-140 > SZUA-76. The sequence goes on from CALZIG010000184.1 coordinate 4,735, forward strand.
ATTAGAGGCCGGGTCCAAACCGGAGCTGCATGCAACCCTGGCGATGCTGGAAGACGTTGAAGGGCTCATTATCTGTAATGGCTACAAAGATCAGGAGTTCATTGAACTGGCGTTGATGGGATTGAAGATGGGTAAGCGCGTCTTCATCGTCATTGAAAAGCCAAATGAACTTGATCTCGTGTTGACTACTGCGCAAAGATTGCAGGTGAAACCGCTAATTGGCCTGCGATGTCGACTGGCCGCGACCAGTAAAGGTAAGTGGGATGATTCCGGTGGCGATATGTCAAAATTTGGCCTCTCCGCATCTGAGTTGTTAGCCGCGATCAACAAACTCAAAGGTGCAGGTCAGCTCGATTGTCTGAGTCTGTTGCATTTTCATATCGGTAGTCAGGTACCGAAGATTAGCAGTATCCGTGATGCCATGCAGGAAGCCGCACGTTACTTTGTCGAAGCGCGCCAGCTGGGCGCTCCGATTGAATATATGGATGTTGGCGGCGGACTGGGCGTTAACTATGACGGCAACATTACGTCAGTCAACTATAGTATGCAGGAGTACGCTAACGAAATAGTGTGGACGATGAAGGAGGTCTGTAAAGAAGAGCACCTTGATCATCCGAACATCATTTCTGAGTCGGGTCGCGCACTGGTCGCACACCACGCCGTGTTAATTGTGGACGTCCTTGGGATTACGAAGCGGACCAGCGAGCAACGGCCGCAGCCGCCGGGGAAAGACAGCCCATCACAATTGCGCCAGATGTGGGAGATTCTTGAAGAGTTGAGCGAGACTTCTCCCCGTGAAGCGATGCATAGTGCCATTTCATTGCGTGAAGATGTGAATAAGCTGTTTAGCCTCGGACACGCCTCGTTGGCGGATCGTGCCTTGATGGATGATATCTACTGGCATCTGATTAAAGATTTGATTCACCACTTTAATGATGATGAGCTAGAACAGCTGATGCCTGAATTGAAGACGCAGGCGGCAGATCGCTACTTCTGTAATTTCTCAGTCTTTCAATCGCTGCCAGATGCCTGGGCGATTAAGCAGATTTTCCCGGTAATGCCGCTCCATCGTCTCGATGAAGAACCGACTCGGGA
>CALZIG010000185.1 GCA_945787585.1 uncultured Gammaproteobacteria bacterium
CACCTCTGGCGAACCAGTATCACCGTCTGCTCGTTGGTACTTGCTAACGACCTGTGATTTAGTTTCAGCGTTTAATCCCATAATTTCCTCTGTGTTTTACAAACGTTACTTACTTTAAAAATGAGCGGGTATTTTATCGTTTTAAGTACATGAATGACAAGATAAATAACCACCCAGTCTGAATACCACCCGAATTAGGCACTATTCAGCAGACGGCGCGGAGCCACCCGGCCATCTTCGAGAATCTGGCCCACCCCTAAAAAATCATTTTCGCCCTCAAACAGCTTCACCAACCCCTCACGCGGTGCCTGAGAGACCACCACTGCCTGGCCGCGTTTAAGAAAAAAGGCAACATCCTGCGATAGCCTCACCTCGGGCCAATGTGAAAGTGCGCTCTCCATCGGACACAACAGTCGATCCAGTGCATCAAAACCCTCTTCTGCAATCGCCTCTAACTGCACCGGGCTGATCATTTTTTCGCCACTAAATGGCCCCACACTGAGACGCCGCAGCACGGCCACATGGGCACCACAGCCGAGTTGCTCGCCAATATCTTCGGCCAACGTACGGATATAGGTCCCTTTGGAACAGTGGACCTCGAGTTCCAGCAGATCACCTTCTGCCGCCAGCATCTGAATACTATGGATAACAATGCTGCGCGACTTGCGTGGCACCTCAATCCCCTGGTGTGCCAGCTTATAGAGAGGTTGTCCGTTCTGCTTTAAGGCGGAGTGCATCGGGGGCACCTGCTCAATCCCTCCGATAAATTCAGCCAGTACTGCTTGCAGCTGAGTTTCGCTGTAATCACCCACTTCTCGAGTGAGGATGGCATCGCCTTCGGCATCCGCTGTGTTGGTCTTGACACCAAGTTTGATCGTGACCTGATAACGCTTATCAGCATCCAGCAGAAAACCCGACATTTTAGTGGCCTCGCCGAGACAGATCGGTAGTAGCCCCGTAGCGAGTGGATCGAGACTGCCGGTATGCCCAGCCGTGTTCGCATTAAAGATTCGCTTCACCCGCTGCAAGACTGCGTTAGAACTCATCCCACCGGGTTTATCGAACAGAAGAATGCCGTTGATATTGCGTCCGGACTTACGACGCGCCATCGTCGTTGTGCCCTCGGTTTTTGTCACTGGCCACCGCGGAATCAATCAGCGCCGACAGCGCAGTGCCGTGTTCAACAGAAGCGTCATAGTGGAAGCGCAGTGTCGGCACGACGCGCAGCTGCATACGTCGACCCAATGAGCGACGTAAAAAAGCAGCGGCGCTATTTAAAACCTTTACGCTCTCTGCAACATCGTGGTCTTCATCAAGCAGTGTCACATGCACCTTGGCGTGTGACATATCAGGCGAAATATCGACACCCGTCACCGTGACCATTCCCACCCGCGGGTCTTTCACTTCCTGCTGAATTAACTGCGCTAACTCACGTCGAATCTGTTCCGCAACTCTTAGCGTGCGGCTGAACTCTTTAGCCATGACAATATTCCACTACGGTGATGCTTACACGGGATAGTACGATCAAAGGGTACGCTCAACCGAAACTGTTTCATAAACCTCAATCTGATCGCCCGGTTTAACATCGTTGTAATTCTTGACGCCAATACCACACTCGGTACCCGCACGCACTTCATTGACATCATCTTTAAAACGACGCAATGATTCCAGTTCACCTTCGTAGATCACTACATTGTCACGCAATACTCGGATCGGATTGCTGCGTTTCACCGCACCCTCGATCACCAGACAGCCTGCAATCGCACCCAATTTTGGCGAAGTAAAGACATCGCGCACCTCGGCCATGCCGACGATCTGCTCTTTGATTTCGGGTGCCAACATGCCCGACAGTGAACTTCTCACATCATCAATCACATCGTAAATCACACTGTAATAACGCGGTGAGAGCCCAGACTCTTCACCGAGGCGGCGTGCCGTCGTATCGGCACGGACATTAAAACCGATCAGAATAGCATCCGAGGCAATCGCCAGATTGACATCAGACTCGTTAATCCCACCGACACCAGAGGCGACAATTTTAACCGCCACTTCTTCATTCGAAAGTTTGGTCAATGAATCGCGTAACGCCTCGACAGAAACTTTCACATCGGCCTTGATCAGCAGGTTAAGGATATCAACTTTATCCTTGCCCATTTGTGAGAAGACGTCTTCCATCTTCGAAGCCTTCTGACGTGCCAGTTGTACTTCACGAGATTTTGCCTGTCTAAACAGCGCGACTTCACGCGCCTTACGTTCGTCTGGCACGACCAGTACATCATCGCCAGCACTCGGTGTTCCGGAAAGTCCCAGTACCACTACCGGAATAGAAGGCCCTGCCTGTTCGACCGGTTGACCCGCTTCATCAAACATAGCGCGCACACGGCCATATTCCTGCCCGGCTAGCACCATATCGCCTTTGCGAAGAATACCGTTCTGCACCAGAATGGTTGCGACAGGACCGCGCCCCTTATCAAGGCTAGATTCAATCACCGCGCCTCTCGCTGCGCAATCTTCGACGGCTTTCAGTTCAAGCACTTCGGCCTGTAGCAGAATCGCATCCAGCAGCGCATCAATGCCGTCGCCGGTTTTGGCGGAGACACCGACAAACATGGTCTCACCGCCCCACTCTTCCGGGATCACTTCCTGACTTACCAGCTCCTGCTTCACTCGGTCAATATCAGCCTCAGTCTTATCAATCTTATTGATCGCAACGATCAGGGGTACACCGGCAGCCTTGGCGTGTTGAATCGCTTCGAGGGTCTGCGGTTTCACGCCATCATCGGCGGCCACCACTAAAATTACAATATCGGTGACATCAGCACCACGCGCACGCATCGCGGTAAACGCGGCATGGCCCGGGGTATCGAGAAAACTGATCATGCCCTTGTCGGTCTCGACATGGTACGCGCCCATATGCTGGGTGATACCGCCAGCCTCGCCACTCGCCACCTTGGCGCGACGGATATGATCCAGTAGTGATGTTTTACCGTGATCAACGTGGCCCATAATGGTGACCACTGGGGCACGCGCTACCTTTTCACCCTCAATCTCGTCATTCGACTGCTGCAACTCGTCTTCAACTGCATTCTCAGCGAGCGCTTTAGGGGTATGGCCCATCTCTTCCACCACGATGGATGCGGTGTCCTGATCAAGCACCTGATTAATGGTGACCATCGACCCCATCCCCATCAATACCTTAATCAGCTCTGCGGCCTTAACCGACATCTTCTGCGCCAACTCTGAGACCGTAATGGTTTCAGGAATGGTGACTTCGCGGACGACTGGCGCGGTTGGCATGGCAAAGCCGTGCTTACCACCACCCGTGACCGCTGGCTTCGCCTTAAACTTACCCTTTTTCTTACGTCTACCCGCCTTATCACCAGCCACATGAAGTTCACGACGACCATATTTGGTAGAGCGTTCATCACCCCGACTGTCTTTCTCTTTCCCTTTGCGCTTGCCTTTCTTTTCATTCGCCGAGCCCGTTTCGACGGCTGGCGCAGCGGCGATGGCGGCTGCCTTGGCTACTCTGGCAGCCTCAACTTCCTGCTCAGCCGCCACATGTTCATTGGCGGCAGCCTTCACAGCGACCATTGCCGCTTGCTCCGCAGCCCGCTTCATCTCTTCAATCTTGAGAAGTTGCGCCGCTTCTGCTGCCTGCTTTTCTTTTACCTCATTCAGCTCACGCTCTTGCCTGGCAAGCTCATCCTTTACTGCACTTTTTTCGACAAAATCCGTCTCGAGCGCTTCACTTTCAGCCTCTTTACTTTCGTCTGATTGATTAGCCGTTTCTTCTTCCGCAATCAGTTCACTGCGTTTGGCATAGGTGCGCTTACTGCGAAACTCAACATTGACCTTTTTGACCTTTTTAATCCGCCCCTGCGTGCTGCTCTGTTCGAGCTCACTGACAGTCTTACGGCGCAACGTAATTTTTTTCGGTTCACGTTTCACCGGCTCATCGGCTTCTCCATGACTACGGCGCAAATACCCCAGTAGCTCCATCTTATCTTCATCACTGATTGATTCATTTTCATCCTTGATTGAACGACCAGCCTCACTTAACTGGGCAATCAATCGATCCACTGGAATGCCAACTACTTCAGCAAGTTGTTTTACCGTAACTTCAGCCATGCGTTTCTACCGATTTTAACCTTGATTGACTTGCTCATTCTCAAACCACGGTGCTCGTGCAGCCATGATCAATGCACTCGCGCGCACCTCATCCAGTCCTTCAATTTCAAGCAGCTCATCCACCGCCTGCTCTGCCAGGTCTTCCTGGGTCACGATGCCACTACTCGCCAACAAATATGCAAGGGTCTTATCCATACCTTCCAGTGCAAGCAGATCGGCTGCCGGTTCCGCATCACCAATCTTCTCTTCAGTGGCAATTTCGCGAGTCAGCAGTACATCTCGTGCGCGTTCACGTAATTCCTGAACGATATCTTCATCAAACTCTTCTATCGCAAGCAACTCTTTTGTCGGAACGTAAGCCACTTCCTCGATACTGGAAAAACCTTCCTGTACGAAAATCAATGCGATCTCTTCATCCACATCCAGATGCTGCATAAACAGATTTTTCAGTGCTTCGCCTTCAGCCTCGCTCTTCTCTTCTGCCTGCGCCTCAGTCATGATGTTGAGTTCCCAGCCGGTCAATTGACTCGCCAGACGTACGTTCTGTCCACCACGACCAATCGCCTGTGACAGATGCTCTTCGCCTACCGCCAGATCCATACTGTGGGCATCTTCATCCACCACAATCGATTCAACTTCCGCCGGTGACATCGCATTAATCACAAACTGCGCCGGATTTTCATCCCACAAAATAATGTCGATGCGTTCACCGCCAAGTTCATTCGAGACACTCTGCACCCGAGAACCGCGCATCCCAACACAGGCACCCACAGGATCAATCCGGTCATCATTGGCATGCACAGCAATCTTGGCGCGCAGCCCTGGGTCACGTGCTGCACCGAGGATATCGATCAGCCCTTCGCCAACTTCTGGCACCTCAAGCTTGAATAGTTCCACCAGCAATTCTGGTGCGGTACGACTAATAAAGAGTTGTGCGCCACGCTGCTCTGAACGCACATCCTGCAGATAGCCGCGCAGACGATCACCCGCACGTACCGCTTCACGCGGGATCATATCTTCACGCGAAACCAATGCCTCTGCATTACCGCCAAGATCAAGGATCGCGTTGCCGCGTTCAATGCGCTTCACCACACCGGTCACTAGCTCACCCACGCGATCTTTATATTGCTCGACGACCTGTGCGCGCTCCGCCTCGCGAACCTTCTGCATGATGACCTGTTTGGCGGCCTGTGCAGCGATGCGACCAAAAGCCACCGATTCAATCGGCTCTTCAATCTTGCCGCCGACCTCAGCGTTAGGATCACGCTCTCTGGCTTCACTAAGCGTTAATTGAGTTACGTCCTCTTCGATTTCTTGCGAGTCGTCCGCGTAGATATCCCAGTAACGAAACGTCTCATAGTCGCCCGTGTCGCGATCAATCGAAACACGCACGGCGATGTCATCGCTATAACGCTTCTTCGTCGCTGTCGCGAGGGCAGCTTCGATCGCCTCGATAATGACCTCTTTGCCAATCCCCCTTTCATTGGAGACTGCGTCAACCACCAATAATATCTCTTTGCTCATAATACTGCCTCTATCTCAATCCCGGTGCAGGCATGCGTGCCGACACCAATATTCTGCTGGTCCTTTATTCTACAATCAAGCGAGCCTTTTCGATGCTGGCCCATGGCAGGCTGAAGACTTCATCATCGACTGCCAGCCCTACCCGTTGATCCTCTATCTGTACGCCCTGTAGCGTACCCTTAAAATTGCGTCGTCCATCCAGCGGTATCTGTAATCTAATCTGTGCAAGATGTCCGCTAAAGCGCTCAAAATCTTCAAATTTAAACAGCGGCCTTTCAATGCCCGGCGACGAGACTTCCAGCACGTAGTGACCACTAATCGGATCTTCAACTTCCAGCACACCGCTGACCTGGTGACTCACTTCACTGCAATCATCAACGGTGATGCCGTCAGACTTATCGATATAAATACGTAACAGTGAGTGTTTTCCCTGCGGCAAGTACTCTAACCCGACGAATTCAAAACCCAACGCGATGACCACTGGACTCAGGAGATCCTCTAACTTTGTATGTGCTCGACCCGCCATCTCCCCGCCATGCCTAATAAAAGGTCTAAAAACAAAAAATGGGCGCAAGGCCCACTTTTAAAAAACTTTAGTCTGATGCCCATCGATACGACATCAAAATGCCGCTCAATTCACAAAGCGGTCATTTACCAATGTATAATCAAAAGCTTACATACATTACCACTTACTCAAACCCGTATCTAACAACAGCACTTCACTGTCCGAGGGCTATTATATGGATGAATAGCCTTTTTATCAATAACTCATATGGGGATATTTTACTGAGCACACCAATCATTTCAATAAATTAGCCAAACAAAGCCGATTTATCCTCAGTTCCTCAAATATCCCGGGCACAGCGAAAACCGACATCTTCGGAACGTAGTTCTGCTTCAGCAAACTGGCGTGCGGCACCGCGAAAAAACATACTCAAGGCATAATGCCCAACGCCACCGCCACCGCCACGAATGACCCTGTTTTTTTCGCCAAACAGGTCGCTTTGATAGTCAGAGCCTTCATAGGGCTGGTACCAGTCCGCCACCCACTCCCACACATTACCGGCCATATCAAAGGCACCGTCGGGCGATTTATTACCGGGGTATGAACCAATCGGGGCGATCCCCTCTTCCCAGTCAGAATCATCACCGGTGTTGGTAATCTTCACATCCCACTGATTGCCCCACGGGTATTCGCGCCCATCGATACCACGGGCTGCGCGCTCCCACTCGGCTTCACGCGGGAGGCGTTTGCCACGCCATTGGCAATAGATGACGGCCTCCTGCCAGATCACATCGGTCACTGGCAACAGATCCAGTTTATTTTGCACCTCGACCATCGCAGCCATCAGCGCCTCACGCTCCATCACGCGCGTGTCCATATCGAGCTTAAAATCGTTGGCAGCGATCTCACGCAGACGCGCAATGTCCATGCGCTGCGCCTCTTCCATGGTCAAGCCGTAACCGTTATTCCCCCACAAAAAAGGCAACAGACGATCGGTAGAAAGAATGAATTCTTTATATTCAGCATTACTGGTTTCATAAGTATCGATCATGAATGCGCCCAGTTGGCGTTTATGCTCAGGGTGCTCATTAACGAACAGCGGCGTCGAAAAACCGTAGCGCTCCTGCAACCCCTCATCATCGATTTTATTACTCCCCATGATGAACTCGCCGGGCGGCACCATCACCATCGGGATCTGCGCAGTGCTCGACAGCGATTTACCCAACTGCAACTCCTGCTGGCTCAGCATATCCTGCGGTGCCTTTTTGGTGGAGCTCTTTGGGCTGCTTGCCATGCTAGCGGTAGCGCTGTTCGTTGACTGAGCGGGCGTCATTGATGCGGCTGAATCCAGCCCCGGATTTTTATCGCAGGCCAGCAATCCAGCACTTGCCAATAACACCCACCACCACTTCACATTATTCATCTTGCTTTACTCCGAAACCGTCACATCTTTTGCGCAACGAAAACCAAAGGTATCGTTTTTGGTGCGCTTCGCAAAAAAGGCACGATTAAACAGCGGCGCCGAGATGCCACATTTATAAAATGAACAATCAAACCACGAGCCACCCTTGAGGGTTTTATAACGCTCACCATAATTTTCCGATGAAACCTTATTGCCCGGATACTGGTAATACCAGGAATCGGTCCACTCCCACACATTACCAGAAGTATCGTACAGGCCATAGGCGCTTACCCCTTGCTCGAAGGCACCCACTGGCGAGGTATCTCCGGTTTGACCTGCCGCGTTCCAACGCACCGGATTGTTGCTCTTTGCCGGATCAAACAGCGCCCCCCAAGGATAGGTACGGCCATCACCGTTCCGCGCTGCCTTTTCCCACTCTTTGTCGGTCGGTAGCCGTTTTCCAGCCCACTCACAATATTCAACGGCATCATCCCAGCCGACAAACGTCACCGGGTGATCGGCCTTGCCTTCGGGATAGGTACGATTTCTAAAATGCGCAGGGGAACGCTTGTTTGAGGCCTTGATATAAGCCTCGTATTGCAGGTTGGTCACTTCAAACTTATCGATCTGATAGGCATCAAGATAGACCTCATGCATCGGCCCTTCATCGGGAAGGCGGTTATTGGTGCCCATGATAAAAGTCCCGGCCGGTATCTCGACCATCTGATGCGGCGCCGCACCGATGCGAGATTGCGTGTAATAAAGTGGCAGTGACATTCCGGCATCAACGGGTAAATTAAGCGCAGGGTCAACACCTGCTTCACCACTCAAAGTCGCCGCTGAAAAGTCACCCACTTGCATCTGCTGTTCAGTGTGACATTGCGAGCAACTCGCCGCTGGCTGTACCAACACCTTCACCAGATCTGCAATGCCCGCTTTATGGCAACTGACACACTGCTTATTCGAATGCAGATGATCCTGAGGACGTTCAGCTGCGATCATCGGTAGACTTTGTAACAGCAGTAGCAAAAAAAACAGCGCAGGCAATGGCATCATAAAAATCCGGTTCACAGATTTTTCGCCAGCAGCCCCAGCGTATAATCAGCGCCATCATTGGCTAACGGGATCTTGACACGATAGCCACTGCCGGCGACTTCATTGATGGCATCGCCATTTTCATTGCGCAACTCAGTCAGCGTGAGGGTACGCCCCCCCTTTGGCAGGATCAGTTCCAGCATATCGCCCACGGCAAATTTGTTTTTAACCTCGACCATTGCCACGCCTTCGTCCGCATTGTAACCGATAATCTCACCGACAAATCGTTGCTGCAAACTGTCTGAATGGTGCTGCATGTAATTTTGATAATCTTTGCTGTGGTGGCGTTTAAAAAAACCATCGGTATAACCACGGCTCGCAAGATTTTCGAGTACGCCGAGATGACGTTCATCAAAGGCGCGCCCTGCAAGTGCGTCATCGATCGCCTGGCGATAGGTCTGTGTAGTACGCGCCACGTAATAATGGGTCTTGGTACGACCTTCGATCTTGAGGCTATCAATACCCATTTTCACCAGTCGCTCAACATGCTCGACCGCGCGCAGGTCTTTTGAGTTCATGATATAAGTGCCGTGCTCATCCTCTTCAATCGGCATCAAATCGCCCGGGCGTTCGACCTGCTCTAACAGATATACCCGCTCCTTTGCGGCTTCATGTTGCGGCGTTGATCGATCCACCGCTACGGCATCTCCTGAGATATCAAGCTTCGCATCCTTGACATCATATTTCCAACGACATGAGTTCGTGCAGGAGCCCTGATTGGCATCGCGGTGATTAAAATAGCCCGAGAGCAGACAGCGCCCGGAATAGGCGATGCAGAGTGCACCGTGCACAAACACTTCAAGCTCCATATCGGGGCACTGCTGACGTATCTCTTCGATCTCATCGAGAGATAGTTCGCGCGATAATATGATCCGTTTCAATCCCAACGATTGCCAGAATTTCACTCCGGCATAATTTACGGTGTTGGCCTGTACCGAAAGGTGCACTGGTAGATCTGGCCACGCTTCTCGTACCTGCATAATCAGACCGGGATCCGCCATAATCAATGCATCAGGTTTCAGCTCGACGACCGCCCTGATGTCGTCCATAAAGGTCTTGACCTTGCTGTTATGCGGCAGCACATTGCACGCGAGATAAAAACGCTTACCTGCCGCATGGACCGTCTCAATGCCAGTCGCAAGGGTTTCGTAACTACTGAAATCGTTATTGCGTACTCGCAAACTATAACGTGGCATACCGGCGTAAACCGCATCAGCACCATAATTGATGGCGTAGTTGAGATTCCTCAGAGTGCCCGCGGGCGCGAGTAATTCAGTTGTTTTCATGCTGGGATTTCAAAACTCATAAAAAACTATATATAACGAAAACATAGCTGAATATGCTCAGCATCCACTTTAATTGTGATATTAACCACCAAATAAAGCGATGCTAACAGCGTCACGCTTAATCACTAAATGATCCGGCAAGTGCTAATCGACTCAACGTATTACTTGCTACTTTCTTCTTCCTCACGCAGCGCACGCTCTTCCCGCTCTTTCTTACCAATCCTTAATGCTAAAAAGAAGGGCACCACAATCACCAACAGGATGGCCAGACTCAGGCCTACCCCACTACTGACAGCACCCGATGATAATTTGATCAGCAAGGCAATAATCGCTAATGCGCCGATACAATAAATCGCTACGTTCATAATATTCAACCACCATTGTTGACAGGAAAATAGCGCCCTGATGCCTTTACCACAGCATCAGAACGATGAAACAAAAATCAGGCGATCCACACTCGAGAATGTGGCGCGCCATCCGTGACCGTAATGGTCTCCACCACTGCATCGCTTTGACCATCAATAATCACCAGTGCACCCGCTTCAGCATTGGATGAAAAAACCAGCTGTGATACGCCCGCCTCGCCTTCAAAAGCCAGTGAGCCCGACGGTGAGCCCAGCGCCAACTCTGCCGCCAGGGTAATTTTAGGGAGCGTGGACAGATCAAAAACCAACAGCGCATCACTCTTCAGGTTTGCTGTCTGCTCCGGGCTACCAGAACTGCTGGTCGTTAAATAGAGTTTACTGCCATCGAGATTAAAATAATACTTACCAATATAGATATCCGGCAGGTCAACCGTATCCAGTACATGGTGCGTCTGTGCATCCATCACCGTTAGCTTGGCGATTACATGGGCAGGATCTCGCTTGCGATCCGCACCACGGCCAAAGATATAGCGCCCACACGGCGTGATGAACAGATTGCTGTGTCCTTTAAACTCGATGCGCGACTCAATGGTATTGGAAACGGGGTCAATCACCGCCACCGTGCCGTAGCCGTTATTCAGGTTATAGAGCTTGCCTGAAATCTTCGAATAAACGAGACCGTGCGGAAAGGCGTTACAGGGGGCCGCGCTGCGCCCATCCTTCTCTTTATCGGCTTCGCAGAGATCAATCGTGGCGATCACTTTCAGGTAGGTTACTTGATCCGCAGGATCGTTACCGATCGCGGTCACCGTGCCGTCTTGTAAATTACTAATATAAACGGTGTGGGGCAGATTGGGGGACTGCTCAGTCGGCGCGACAAAACAGGCCTGATGATGACCACGGCCCACACACACCGTGGCGAGGTGTTTGGCGGAAGCGCTGGCCGTATTCTCAATCACCGTGACTGATGAGCCAGCATCGCCACAATTCACGGTATCGTTGCCACTCTCTTTATCGCCATCATTCATGAACCAGTCACGGTTACTGTCGGGTTCACTATAAATATGGGCAGGAAAGGCATCGACCGGGAAGTTGGTCTGAATACGAATCGACTTGGTCTCAGGATCCAGCAGAATAAAACGGTGTTCCTGAGTCAGGCCGACAAAAATCGGCTTGAGTGCCTTTTCCAGCCCGCTTTCCGGCTCGATGCCCAGACAATTGATGGTAATCTCGCCATTACGACGCTTAACCACACAGACCTTGCCGGTGGTACGATCACTACTATAGTAACCCAGTGTAAAATCAATCCCCAATGCCCCATCACTCATAACATCATCCTAACTAAAGTCAGCTATACGATAATCCCCTACCAAATCTTGATAATCAAATAGCGCCTCGTCAACACGAGCAAGCTGGCTTGCCATAATGATTCAGAGCAGAGGATAAAGCACCTGATTATAGCGGATCACACCTCTCGAGTGGGGAAAAATATAGCAACTGTAGATACATGTTGAGCGGTATCATTTCACACAAGGCCACGCCATAATAGGTTCACTTGAATTATGGTTGGCATACTATACAAATCACTCGAGAATTTTCAATCACTCCTGACTGCGAACAAGTAAAATTCCACTACTAATTAAGGGGTTATAAATTCATATCCAAACGCCCTGCGCAAGCGCTATAGTTAGTTATGCGACTATGTCGCTCCATTAAAAGGAGGTACTCAATCATGAAAAGAAAACTCGGCCTATTCCTGGCTTTGGTGATGCTCACCGCATCTGGCGCTATTATGGCAAGTAAAGGGCATGGCGAAATCAAAACCATGGCATCGATTCTAGCGGGTCTTAACCATCATCCCAGCAGCGCAGAAAAGAAACAACTCCAAATGATTGTTGATGATAGCCATGCTTCGGCACATGCCAAGACACTGGCACAGGTGATGATTGATCTCGATCACAAAGTCAGCGGCGCAGATAAAGCGAAATTGAAAAAAATTGCCAAAGACTCCAACGCTAACGAAAACGAGCGTGAACTAGCGAATATTCTGCTAAATCTTAACCACAAAGCAAGCGCAGACGATAAACATAAACTGCACGCGATGCATTAATAAATAAGACCTCGGGTGTTCATCACCCGAGGTCTTTCACTTGCACTCATTACTCAATCGCACCGCCTTACCCTCTTTACCTTCCCCCCTACTTTGACCGTACGACAGAGGCATCAGTACTCGGCGGAACTTATTAAACGACTCCAGCCGCTTTTCGCTTTTCGTAAAGCGAATCATGCTCAGCCCGTTGCTTTAACGCATCATTCATTTCACTGAAGCTTCTAGCAACACTCCACTGGATAAAAGGCCAACAAAAGTAGAGCAATACACCTCGATAACTTTCGCCTTGAGAGAACTTAACCTTATTATCCGAGATCGACTCAATAACAAAATAATGCCGGCCATCCAGTATATTTCGGGCAATTGTTGTGCCGACCCATATCATCTCTCGTGATGTATTCAACTGTTGCAACAACAGTTTGAAATCCATCTTCATACCAACAGGCAGTTTAATCGTAACAAAAATTTTGTTACCGGCCTCAACAGGCCCTGAAATCGCCACGATAAAAGGATTCCATTCAGCGTAAGCCTGAAAATCGGTAAGCACACGCCAGACTTGTTCAGCAGAAGAATCGATTTCGATGTGAGTGTCTACCGCACGGGAAGTGATTAAACCCACGATGCCTATACTAAAAATAACTAAAAAAATGATCTCGATCCACATAGCAACGCTCCATTAAGAAAACCGAGAACACCTGTCAGCTGACTTCGGCAGGCTACCACTTATCGCTAAAACGATCGCGCTTCTTTTTAGCGCGTAGGCCTGTGCCAGTGTCAACCGAACGAGCAGTTTTAAGGAGATCAGTAATCGCCTCAAGGCCATCCAGTACCGCAGCTGTTTTCATGTAATCAGTATTGAATACAAACTCAACACCACAACGATCTTCCCAGCAGTTGCGCACTTCAGCGATAAGCAGACTAAGCACAATCTTTTCCAGCTTGATATTGAGTTCCAGCTGCTCCCCAACTTCATATTGCAGCCCACTGGTAATAAATGCCAACCCATACGCGCTGAAATCGACGCCTTTAACTCTATCAAAGGGTGCGTCAATCCCAAGCGGCTTTACGTCAATCACAAGCTGCTGAGCATGATAGCGTACGTGCTGTCTACGATTGTTCTTTTTATACATCTATACCCCAGGTCGCTGCCCATCATGTGCTCAAGTCAGAATAGTACTAATATTTGACAGCAGTGTAAAATCACTGGAAAAATCAATAATTTCCGTAGGGTTCAGCATAACCCTTCATAACTTCAGATAGATTAAACATACTTAAAACCAAACAATCATTCATTATTAACTATGCAAGACATAGGCCTTACGAATACCTATAATGCACCATAATTCTGTATGCTATGGTGTCTGTGCACCCTCTATTTTGCATTTATCGATTAAAGACACCTAAAACCCATGCATCGACAACAGCTGCTAGACTTACTAATACAGTACAAAACGCCCCATATGGAAGAAGCTGCCATGGTGGATCGTACGCGTCATTTTGTCTCACAACATAGCAACTGTTTTGACCGTCAACTGATGCAGGGACATGTCACAGGCTCTGCATGGGTGGTTAATCCAGCCCACAGCCACGTATTGATGCTGCACCACCGCAAACTTGACCTCTGGTTGCAACCAGGCGGCCACGCCGATGGCGACTCAGATATCGTCCGTGTGGCATTGAATGAGACCTCAGAAGAGTCCGGCATTGATATCCAGCAGATCAAACTATTAAGCGAAAATATATTTGATGTAGATATACATACTATCCATGAAAGTGTTCATGATCCGCGTCACATCCATTTCGACATCCGTTTTTTACTCGAAATTGACGATCAGTTGCCACTGCCCGGGAATGATGAATCGCATCAGATTGGCTGGGTGCCACTCGAAAAAGTCGCGCGTTTCAACAATGCGCTCTCGCTGCGGCGTTTGGTACAGAAAACACGCAAGCTCTCGTTGTAACGGTCACACGCGCATCAGCGCACTGAGCCTTATCTCATTATTCTAGCGGCAATACGCCTGAAAGACTCTGCACTGCCTGCCTAGCAGCATGGGCGGCCACATCGATATCCGCTTCTTTACCGGCTAACGTCAATCGACCATAAGCACCCACAGCGCGCGCATCCACCAGTGTGATGTTGGCGGCCTTCTCTGCCTCATTGGCGGCATAGACAATATAACCGGCCGGCTCTGTCTCGAGAATAAACATACTCTGCCCCGGCAGAATCATTGAACCTTTGCGATCCTGGCGATTGATCAGCACGGCATGATCCGGCGTAATCGAACGCACCGTTTCGCTCCACGCAATGCGGCATTTCTGACGCGCATCTTCGTGTGTACCTAACGCATTCAGTACAGAATTCCCCGCCTCGGTCACATCACTCTGATCACGATGATGGAATACCATCGACCCGAAAGCACGCTCCACAACCTGTTGCCCCAGGTGAACACGGGTCGCCTTAAGCGCGATGTCGGTAAGACGATGAATCGCCATGCCCGGCGCGACTT
Source organism: uncultured Gammaproteobacteria bacterium (assembly GCA_945787585.1). GTDB lineage: Bacteria > Pseudomonadota > Gammaproteobacteria > SZUA-140 > SZUA-140 > SZUA-76. The sequence goes on from CALZIG010000185.1 coordinate 14,926, forward strand.
CCATCCACAGGCACGAATCGCCAGGCACAGGGAGAAATCCCTGAGACGCCGTCCCCATATAGGCGGCCAGCTGCGGTTGCAGCGAATCTATAAACACATAGGTGCGTAACTTAATCATATAAACCTTATCGCAATTTGCGAATTTTCAAGCACCTGTTCAATTTATGCCTAATCCTTAACTTTACGCTTCTTCGCCGCACTCTGGCGTCGCTCAGTAAAGGCCTTGTAAAGGGCCGCCATCCGATCACTGATCATCGGCTCCTTAGCCTGAGCAAACTCAAGAAAGGTACGCGCAATGATCGACAGATCCTTATCTTTGGTGTGCGCCAGAAACCATTTTCGTTCGATCGGAAACCCTTCTACATCTAGTACATCGACCGGACCACCCGCACCTTCAAGTGCCAGGGTATGTAAAGACAACACGGTGACCCCTAATCCACCGACCACGGCGTGTTTAATTGCCTCGTTACTGCCCAATTCCATACGCACCTTTGGCAGCAAGTCATGAGATGCAAACAACTTCATCGTTGTATCACGTATCCCTGATCCCACTTCTCGAGAGATAAAGGGCTCTTCAGCCAGGCGCTTGATCGAGATATTCGACTCCTTGCACAACGGATGATCACGGGCGGCCATCACCACTAATGGGTTGGGAGCAAAAGAGTAGATCTTGAGATTCAGCGTCTTTTCAGGTGGTCGACCCAGGATGTAGAGATCATCCTCATTATTCTGGATACGTTCGAGAATTGTATCACGATTAGTGACTTTAAGTGAGATGTCCACCCCTGGATACTCACGACAAAAATCACCAAGAATCTCTGGTGCAAAATACTCGGCAGTGCTGATGACACCCAAACGCAAACGACCGCGCCGTAACCCTTTCAATTCCGCGACCGATGTATCGAGGTCTAATAACGTATCGAAAATTTTCCGAATAGCTCGATACAGCGACTCGCCAGCTTCTGTCGGTTTTAACTGACGACCCGAAAGATCGAGCAACGGCAGGTTAATC
>CALZIG010000186.1 GCA_945787585.1 uncultured Gammaproteobacteria bacterium
AACCCAGTTCATGAAACTCACTGGAGATCAGTTCGATATCACGCCCTTCGGCCTTATTTATCACCAGCATGAACGGCTTACCGGAACGGCGCAGTCGACCCGCAATGGTTCGATCACCGGCTGTAAGCCCCGCTCGACCATCGACCAGAAAAAGCACCGCATCGGCCTCATCGATCGCGACCATCGCCTGATCCATCATCAGCCCATCGATACCTTTAGTGGCATCGCCCAGTCCACCTGTATCGACTACTATGTAAGGATATTCGCCAACCTTACCTTCACCATAGTTACGATCGCGCGTTAAACCTGGCTGGTCAGCGACCAGTGCATCACGCGTACGGGTAAGGCGATTAAAGAGTGTCGACTTGCCCACATTGGGCAAGCCTACCAGTGCAATGACAGGTTTCATTGCATCTCCATACGTAAGGCAGAAATAGCGCCCCGGTGACTGACTGAATAGAGGATATTGTTAAGCACCCGTGGTGACTGTGCCACGGCCACATCATCCACCCGGCGACGTGCGACAAAGCTACCATTTTCAGGTGAAAGCCAGTGCAGATAACCTTCATAGTCACCAACCACCACCTTTCCGTCCTGCATGGCGGGCGCGCTAATTTTTCGTCTTAGCAATTTGTTCTGTCGCCACAGGGTTGCGCCGGTACGCCGATCAAGTGCAAAGACCTGCCCATCATCATCACTGAGATAAAGCTGCTGATCATCGAGCACAACACCACTATGCGCAGAAAATTCCCGCGTCCATAGATTACGCCCCGAGTTGGCATCAAGGGCAATCAACCTTCCCTGAAAGGCGACGGCATACAAAATATCGTCGCGATAGGCGAGCCCGGCATCAACATCCACCAGCCGTTCCAGTTCTGAGCGCCCTTTTGCCACCGCGATCACCTTCTCCCATTGCAACTTACCATTACTGGTGGACAGTGCGGCGACCTTACCATTTGAAAAACCGGCAAAGACCTTATCACCCACAATGAGTGGATCGCCGACGCCACGCAGGCTCAGCGAGGGGACGATCGTTTCATAGACCCACAGGCGTGTCCCATCCTGTGCATCTAGGCCAAATATTTTGCCATCGTTAGTACGCGCTACAATAACCCCTTGCGATACCTGCGGCGAGCCCATCACTTCGCTCGAGAGCTGGCTGCGCCACTGTAATGAACCATCTTGACTGGAAAGCGCCAGCACCTCTCCTTTTTGGGTGCCCAGTAACAGGTGTCCATCGCCACTGCCAATGGCGCCGGTTAATGCTGCTTCCGTATTAACGTCCCACAGGCGACAACCACATTCACTATCAAGTGCGCGCACGCGGCCCCTCGGGTGAGCAATAAATAGTTGTTTGTCATCGACAACGATAACAGAAGACCCTTCCCACTCATCAGCGCGTGACTGCGGCTGTTGATACCAGACAGGCGCAACAGTTACCGTCGGCTGGAATCGCTCCAGTGGGGTCGGGTGTGATTCAAGCGTTAGCGGGCCTGCACATCCGACCAGCGATAACAGTGCCAATAACGGCCACCAGTGAGCGGTAGTGCCTAGCGGAGAAAGGTGAACCCGTATGTGAGTTCGTACAGCAAAACCACTCATGATTGTTATGCGTCCTCGCCACCGAGGTCATCCAGCTTCATCTGCAATAAGTTATTATCACCCTTGTCGTTAGCCTTTAGTGCTTTTTCATAGGCACTACGTGCATTATCCGGCTGAGATAACGCGACATAAATGTCGCCCTTCAACGCTTCATATAGCGGTAAATATTCCCCGGCATCCACAGTCTCCAGTAAGGCCAGCGCACCATCGCCATTGCCTTCAGCCAGCATCACTGTCGCCATTCGCAAACGCGCCATATGCTGAAACTCCATCTGTTTACTGTTATCAAGCACCCACTGCAAACGCGCACGTGCAGCCAGCAGATCGCCGTCATCAACCTTTAGTTTCGCAATCGCAAATGCCGACAGTACCGCATAGGGCGTATCAGAAAAATGGTTGATAATATGTTCACCACGGGTCATCACCGCGTCACTGCGTGACTGTTGCAGGTCATCCTGTAGCTGTGAAAATTCAAGCGAGGCATTTTGGCGCTGAGAGGCGTTATGTTGCACCCAGTAATTGCCGCCAATGAGGATACCAAAACCGACCACCAGTCCAACCACGACTGATGTGCCGTTTTCTTTCCACCATTTTTTGATCGACTCAATCTGTTCTTCTTCAGTTGTGAGAGCTACCACGTCTGCATCCTCTATTGATGTTCATATTCAGTTATTTAACGACCGCAATAATGCGTATTGACGCCACTTCAATTTGTCAGCAATGTCTCTTTTAAATACGCTGCAAGGGCATCATGCCCCATTGATGCTTGCGGCTGCTCGACCCGCAGATGCTTCACACTCACTTGCTGTTGTGCAATCTCATCTTCACCCAGGATCAACGCCAGCTGCGCACCACTTTTATCCGCCTTTTTCATCTGATTCTTAAAGCTGCTGCCGCCACAATGGCTACGCAAACGCAACGCTGGCAGCGCACGGCGCAGCTGCTCGGCCAATAATAACCCCTGCCGCATCGCCAAATCACCTACTAATACTAAATAGGCGTGTGGTGCCGTATCTGGCACACTCAGACCGCGGTCTTCAATCAGCGCCAGCAGACGCTCCATCCCCATCGCAAAACCGATAGCGGGCGTCGGCTTACCGCCGAGCTGTTCTACCAGCCCATCATACCGCCCGCCAGCACAGACCGTTCCCTGCGCACCCAGATCATTTGTCACCCACTCAAAGACTGTCTTTTGATAATAATCGAGACCACGCACCAGCCTCGGATTGACGCTATAGCTAATCTCGGCGCCATCAAGCAGCGACTTCAACATATCAAAATGGTCACGCGATTCATCATCGAGATAATCGAGCAGCCGCGGTGCCCCCTCAATCATCGCCTGCATCGCCGGATTTTTGCTATCGAGGATGCGCAGTGGATTTTTTTCCAGACGCAACAGGCTCTCTTCATCGAGCAGCTCACGGTGACATTCCAGATATTCGACCAGTTTTTCGCGATGCACGACACGAGTCGCCGGCGTGCCCAGCGTGTTGATCTGCAACTGCAGCCCGTCAAGCCCCAGCAGTTGCCAGAGGCGTGCCGTCATCATAATCAGCTCGGCATCGATGTCCGGGCCAGCCAATCCATAGGCCTCGACACCGGTTTGGTAGAACTGACGGTAACGTCCCTTTTGTGGCCGTTCGTGACGAAACATCGGGCCGCTATACCAGAGACGCTGCACCTGATTGTACAGCAGACCATTTTCGATGCAGGCACGCACACAGCAGGCCGTCCCTTCCGGACGCAGTGTCAGGCTATCGCCGTTACGATCCTCAAAGGTATACATCTCCTTGGCGACGATGTCGGTCACTTCCCCGATGGTGCGCACAAACAGCTCGGTCTTTTCGACAATCGGCATACGGATTTCATCATACCCATAGGCCTGCACCACCTGACGCACACACGCCTCGAGGTGCTGCCACAGTGGGCTCTGCTGCGGCAGAACATCATGCATGCCGCGCACTACTTTTATGCTATTGGACAAAGTGCTTCCTGTACTATTCGGGTGATCTGATGTAACACTGAAAGGATGGTAACACCATGATCAGCGTTTCAGTTCCTGCAATGGAATGACAACATCGCCACTACCCACCACACCGGCCGCTCTACGTTGTGCGATCTGGGCACGGACTGTGCGCTCGATCTCATCCACCAGCGCCTCGTTACTCAGCTTATGATCCGGCTTACCGTCTACATACAACAGGTTTGGCGAACCGCCGGTCAGCCCCACATCGGCCTCACGCGCCTCACCGGGGCCATTCACAACACAGCCGATCACCGCCACATCCAGTGGGTCAGTGATGTCTTCAAAACGGGCCTCCAGCGCATTAACTGTCGAGATCACATCAAACTGCTGGCGCGAACAGGAAGGACAGGCGATCAGGTTGATCCCCTTACTGCGCAGTCGCAGGCTTTTGAGGATATCGAAACCGACTTTGATCTCTTCTATCGGATCAGCGGCCAGCGAGATACGAATAGTGTCGCCGATACCATCATTCAACAACATGCCCAGTCCAATCGCCGACTTTACCGTGCCGGAACGCAGGCCACCCGCCTCGGTAATCCCCAGATGCAATGGCTGATCAATCTGTGTTGCCAAAGCGCGATAAGCTGCAACGGTCATAAAGATCTCAGAGGCCTTGAGGCTGATCTTGAACTGCTGAAAATCGAGACGATCCAGAATATCGATATGACGCAGCGCGGATTCCACCAGCGCCTCGGCGGTCGGCTCACCATATTTCACCTGGAGCTCTTTCTCCAGCGACCCGGCATTGACGCCAATGCGAATCGGGATGTTATGGTCGCGCGCACTACTCACCACGGCACGCACACGCTCGTCTTTACCGATATTGCCCGGATTGATGCGCAGGCAATCAGCGCCAAGTTCAGCCACACGCAGTGCGATTTTATAATCAAAATGGATATCGGTAACCAGCGGTATCGTGACCCGCTGACGAATCTTGCCAAAGGCCTCTGCGGCATCCATTGTCGGTATCGAGACACGCACGATATCGGCGCCCACTTTTTGCAGCGCTTCGATCTGTGCCACGGTCGCCTCGACATCGCAGGTGTCGGTGTTGGTCATGCTCTGCACTGCGATCGGGGCATCGCCACCGACCGCCACATCGCCCACCATGATCTGTCTCGATTTACGCCGTATAATTTGTGATGTTGTTTTCATTGGAGCGCCCTGGCCTTCATTCTATTCAGCATTATTACCGAGTGTGAACCGAGCGACCTTGCCGCGCGCAACACTGCGCTGATCAAATGGCTCACCGTTGTAGGTCATCTTCACTGCTGGGGAATTTCCTAACAATATATTAAATGGTGCGGCACCACTCAGCGCCCTTGTCTGCCCCGGCTTGCCGAGGTCAAACATCATGCGCCGGCCGTTGGCATCCGTAATTTCAATCCATGACTCATCAGAAAATGTTAACGTCAGGGTATCAGCCAGCGCTTGCGTATCAGTTGTAGTTACCGTTTCAGGCTCAGCATTAACCTCTGCTACAACACTATTTTCTTCTGTATCAGCAGATAACGCGGATGCCGATGATTGCGTTGTGTCAGCTGCCGATTCAGTCTCCTGTAGTGGCGCAACAGGCGTACTGGCGACATCTCTTGTGTGAATTGACGGCGCCATTGAGGGCGACTCATCCACATCAGTCATGCCATCAGGCAATACAGTGGCTTCATCCTGCGATGACATCCCCCACCACAATAACAGCACCAGCACGACTACCACCACACCACCCGCAACAATACGCGGATCAAAAGGCAGCATGCTACTTTTAGGCGCAGGCGAAGTCGTTCGGCTCGAACGAATCACATTGGGCGCGGCGAGTGCATTCTGCACATTGTACAATTCGACTAACGGGTCTGCGGGCACATCGAGTAGTCGGGCATAGTTACGCAGATATCCCGTCACGAAGATCGGCGCAGGAAATGTCTCATAATCGCCCACTTCCAGCGCCTTAATCTGCGCTTCAGTCAGAAAGAGTTGAACCGCAATATCTGCGACCGATAAACCGCGTCGCTCACGTTCAGCGGCAAGCACCTTTCCCGGCAGAGCATCATGCTCGTGAGATTGTGCTGTTGTCACCGAGGGTTCCGCTTCCAGGATACGCTCATCGATATCGGCAGATGTTTTATTAGTCGAGTCTTGATGCGTTTCATCTGACGTCTTATTAATTGTGTCTGAAGTATCACGCGATGAATGCTGTGCATTAAAACTGAATTTTTTCTGTTCAGTTTCATTGCTATCGATGGATGAATCTTTCATTACTGTTCAGACTCCATCAATAACACCGTCTCATCCGCCAACGGATAATTGGCTTTCAATAATTTTGCATATTTTTCTGCGGCAGCAAAATCGCCTAACTTGCGTTCAATCCGCACACCCAGCCATAGTGTTTCAGGCGTATGCGCTGAAACTTCGACAAAGCGTTGAAAAAAGGCCCTTGAGCGAAGGTATTTTCCTTCTTCAAAACTAATTCGTGCCATTTGATAGAGGGTCACCGGTCGGCGCGGATTATCTTCCAGGACCAGTCTGAAATACTTTTCAGACTTCGCATGATCTGGCTTTCGCATCATGCACTGCGCAAGATTTTCATAAAATTCATAACGCGCCTTATGTGCTGGTGCATTTTGTACCGCCATCAAAAAGCTTTTTTCAGCCGCTTCGTAATCGCCCTGATCACAAAGAAACACACCATGATTATTGAGTAACGAATAATCGCTGGGGGTTAGCCTTAATGCCAATTTATAGTGCTTATCAGCCTCTTGCGACGCATCCAGCTGTCGATAGAGTTCGGCAATATAATGATGGGCAGCGACCAGATCTGGTTCCTGTTCAAGTGCACGCTGTAGTTTGATCATCGCGGTCTCATTGTCACCCTGCTGCATGTAGGCCAGCCCGAGTCGCGCATTAATCGACGCAGAACTCTCTCGGTCGGATTTCTTCCTTACCGCATCAGAGGTACAGGCTACTAGCATCAGTAGCATCGTGATAGAGACCAGCATCCGACAAAGTCTGTTTTTGCTCACTAGCTCACCTGTTTGATTACGCCGAAACGCTCACTTCGACGGATACGATCCTGCACTTTTCCCACCAGCTGACCACAGGCGGCATCGATATCTTCACCGCGTGTTTTGCGTCGAATCGTCACCAGCCCCCCGTTGATCAGGGTCTCCTGAAAACGATCAATCACCTCGCGACTGGAGGTCTGATAATCGGTGCCGGGAAAAGGATTAAACGGAATCAAGTTCACCTTGGAGGGAATCCCTTCAAGTAATTTAATCAGCGCTTTTGCTTCGTCAACGCTGTCATTAATACCTTCGAGCATCACATATTCAAACGTCACTTTACGATGTGGTTTATCCGCGATATAACGCCGACATGACGCAAGCAATTCATGAATGGGGTACTTTTTGTTGATCGGCACAATTTGATTGCGCAGTTCGTCATTGGTCGCATGCAGCGAAACGGCCAAACTCACATCAGAGACTTCGCGCAACCGATCTAATGCAGGGACTACGCCTGCAGTACTTAACGTAATGCGCCGTTTGGAAAGCCCAAAGGCGAGGTCATCCATCATCAGGTCCATCGACCTCACGACGTTGTCAAAATTCAGCAACGGCTCACCCATCCCCATCATCACTACATTGGTGATGGCGCGACCATCTTTCACCCCACCTCCCAACGTCCGCACCGCCACCCGCACTTGCGAGATAATCTCATGCACTTCAAGGTTACGATTGAACCCCTGTTGCGCCGTGGAACAGAAAGTACATTTAAGCGCACAACCCACCTGAGACGATACGCACAGCGTACCGCGATCACCTTCCGGAATGTACACCGTCTCGATACAGTTGCCATCGGCCAGTCGCAGCAACCATTTTACCGTGCCATCTTTTGAGGGCTGCTCGTAGACCACTTCCGGCATGACAATTTCGCAGGTCTCTTTTAACCGAGTACGCAGCGCCTTGCCAAGATTGGTCATCGTATCGATATCATCGATATCCTGCTGATAGAGCCATTTCAATAACTGAGAAGCACGAAAGGCCTTCTCGCCCATAGCGGCGAAGAAGGCCTTCATTGCCTGCTGATCAAGATTCAGCAGATTAACTTTGGATGGTGTCTCCAAGTGCTCATTGTCCAGTTGATTAACCAGCCTGTTAACGGGTGCGTTCACACAGGTCATTTGGCTCAAAGAAAAATGCAATCTCATCTTTTGCGGTATCCGCCGCATCAGAACCGTGCACCGCATTTTCATCAATACTGCTAGCGAAACGTGCGCGGATGGTACCTTCAGCCGCTTCGGCAGGATTGGTTGCGCCCATCAGGTCACGATGTTTGAGGATCGCGTTTTCACCTTCCAGTACCTGTACGATAACCGGGCCAGAGATCATGAAGCTCACCAGGTCATTAAAGAAAGGGCGCTCTTTATGAACGGCATAAAAACCTTCGGCCTGCTCGCGTGATAGCTGCATCATTCTAGCGGCAACGATTTTCAGGCCACCCTTTTCAAAACAGCTATAGATATCACCAATGTGATTCTTGCCAACAGCATCAGGTTTAATAATGGATAGGGTACGCTCAATGGACATTAAATGGTTACTCCGCGATATGCTCTAAATAGCAGCAAACCCGCGCAGGGCGGGTTTGCTGGACCGAATTCAATCGATATTTTAACGCCTTAGCCAGTATCAAGCAATCACGCAAGTGGCTAATACCGTATTTCTACTCACGTTTCTATCGGTATTGCTATTCGCGTTCTTCGATCCACGCCATCTGAATCGCCTCTAATATACGTTCACCGCAATGCGCCGGGTCATCGTTGAACTCTTCAAGCGCCTGCACCCACTCCGCGAGGTCGACAAAACGCACCGTCAGCGGATCGACATCCGGGTGTGCATCATCCAGTGCGATGGCTATTTCGAGGGAATCTGTCCATTTCAATTCCATGCAAATTTCTCCTTTAACGGGGCAAATTAATGCTGTTCTGAGACCATATTGATGGTGTATTTCGGAATCTCGACCACCAGGTCTTTCTCCGCGACCACCGTCTGACAGCTGAGACGGGAGTCAGGATCGAGTCCCCACGCCTTATCGAGCATATCATCCTCCAGCTCTTCCGCCTCATTTAGGGAGTCACCGCCTTCACGTACATAGATATGACAGGTGGTACAGGCGCAGGACATTTCGCAGGCGTGTTCAATCGCAATATCATTTTCGAGGGCAATATTACAGATCGTCTTGCCAGCATCGGCCTCAATCACCGCCCCTTCCGGGCAGAGTACTTCGTGGGGTAAAAAAATCAGTTTTGGCATGGTTACAGTTCCGCGTTAACAGGTGATTATTCGATGATCTGATCAAGGAGCTTACCTGACAGCGCCTCATTTATATGGGTATCCATTCTGCGCGCAGCAAAGTCAGCGGTGGTACGCTCGAGCTTGTCATGTGCCGCTTTAATCGCCTTAATATCCTCACCTTGCTGCACCTCTTTCAAGGCCTGCAACGCGGCTTTAATTGAAACGCATTCCTGCTTCGTCAACATCCCCTCGCCATCCATACTGAGGGCCGCCTCAACGGCCTCAATCAGGCGTGCGGCATCAACGAGCTGCTCATGCAGGCGTCGTTTGTTGACGTCATCTTCGGCATAACGGATGGAGTCGGACAGCATCTTCTCCACTTCACCTTCGGTGAGACCATACGACGGCTTGATTTCAATACGACTCTCGACGCCACTGGTCAGCTCCTGCGCGGAGACGCTTAACAGCCCATCGGCATCAACTTGAAAGGTGACTCGGATTCGCGCAGCACCGGCATTCATTGGTGGGATGCCGCGCAGTTCAAAACGGGCCAAAGAGCGACTATCAGCCACCAGCTCGCGTTCACCCTGTAGCACATGAATCGACATCGCCGTCTGCCCATCTTTGAAGGTGGTAAACTCCTGCGCCCGCACCACCGGGATGGTGGTATTACGTGGCACCAGTTTTTCAACCAGCCCACCCATCGTCTCCA
>CALZIG010000187.1 GCA_945787585.1 uncultured Gammaproteobacteria bacterium
CTGATTCGATCACCGCTGTGATCCTCGCTGGCGGTAAAGGCAGTCGCATGGGCGGCATCGACAAAGGACTACTCGAGCTCAACGGGCAACCACTCATCGAACATGTAATTGCACGCATTGAACCGCAGGTGGCTCAACTGATCATCAGCGCCAATCGCAACCTTGAGCGTTACCAGTCGTATGGCTACCCTGTCATCACGGATCAGATGACAGGCAAAGGCCCACTGGCAGGAATTCTCAGCGCATTGCAGCATTGCCAAAGCGAGTGGCTTCTCACTATTCCGTGTGACACACCGTATATTCCAACCGACCTTGTGGCACGTATCTGTAATGCTGCAACTCCAGTACAGGCTGCGCTCTATACCGTTCATGATGGTGAGCGACTGCAACCACTTGTTTCGATGCTACACCGCGACCTGATCACATCACTCCAGGACTACCTTGCGGCTGATCACCGCAAAGTCGCTGACTGGCTAGCACATGAAAACAATATAACGGTTGATTTTTCAGATCAGACAAGTGCATTCATCAACATCAACACTCCTGAGATGCTGAGTACCTTTACATAACCGATGCAAAAAGTCTTTTAACGAAAGGATATGACTACACTAGTTTTTTGTACAATAAGAGGCATACGAAATCTTCTGCGAGATCATCTCATCAATCTCTTCTGCTGGAAGTGGCCGACTAAACAAGAACCCCTGTGCCTGACCACACATGCACGCTTTAATAAAATTGAGTTGTTCAACCGTCTCAACACCCTCAGCAATTACATCCAGTTTCAAGCTCTGTGCCATTGAAATAATAGCGGTGACAATCGAAGCATCATCGGTATCATCAACAATATCGCGAATAAACTCACGGTCGATCTTAAGTGTATTAACAGGAAAGCGTTTCAGATAACTCAACGAAGAATAGCCCGTACCAAAATCATCAATAGATAAACGAATACCTCTATGACTAAGCTCGTTGAGGTTTTGGATGGAAATACGGTCATTCTGCATCAGCACACTCTCAGTTATTTCCAGCTCGAGGCTTTGTACTGGTAGTGCCGTTTCATCGAGCACGCGGTCAATACTATCGACTAAATCAGGATCATAGAATTGCCTTGCTGAAAGGTTAACTGCCATGCTTAACGGATAACCACAAGCCTCCTGCCATTTTTTCGCATGAAGACATGCTGTCTTTAATACCCACTTTCCTACAGGCGAAATCAAACCAGAATCTTCGAGGAGCGGAATAAATTGATCCGGAGGAACCAGTCCCTTCTCAGGATGCTGCCAGCGTATTAACGCCTCAAAACCCACGATCTTTCCAGAATCAATGGCTACCTGGGGCTGATAGTAAATAACAAATTCTTCTTTCTCTAAGGCATGTCTGAGAGAGCCTTCAAGGTTCAAGCGTATAAATGCCTTTGCACTTAGGTCTTCAGAATAATACTGATAATTATTTCGGCCAATATCTTTAGCCCGGTACATTGCTATATCTGAATATTTTATCAACGTATTTGGATCATCGGAATCACCTGGGTAGAGACTAATACCAATACTTGCGGTCACATAAAACTCATGGTTATCGACCATGAAAACATCATCTAATAGTTTTAATATTTTTTCTGCTAATATCGACGAAGCGTTTTCATCGGCAGATGCCTCGGTGAGAATAGCAAACTCATCACCACCAAAACGTGAAACAACATCCCCTTTGCGCACGTTCTGTTCTAATCTTGCTGAAAATTGCTGCAAAAGTCTGTCGCCTTGGTCATGGCCGAGTGTGTCATTAATCGTCTTAAAATGGTCCAGATCGATATACAAAATCGCAAACTTGACACCCTCTTTAATTCGTTGATTGACTAAACGTAAAAGGTGTTCGACAAATAAAACCCGATTGGGCAAGCCTGTAAGCACATCATGATGGGCAAGATGGTGGAGGTGCTCCTGCGCCTGAATTTTTTCAGTGATATCCTTTCCTGTCGCAATAAAATGCGTAATCACACCCATGTCATCTTTTAAAGGCGTAATCGTTTTTTCTTCATAATAAACCGATCCATCCTTTTTTTATTAATCAGGACATTATTGTAGGGCATTCCTTTATTGATGGCCCCCCATAATTCGGCATAAAAATCTTCATCATGTTTTCCAGAATTTAATATACGAGTACTTTTTCCCAGTACTTCTTTACTTGTATAGCCAGTCGTATTTTCGAATGCCAGGTTAACATAATCAATCACACCCTCAGGATTGGTTATAATGACCGAATCAGCTGTCTGTTGCATCGCCCTGGAGAGTTGTCTCATCTGTATTTCAGATGCCCGACGATCAGCGATATCACGAATAATCAACATGCCCGCAGGCATATCGTGCCAAAGTGTACTTACTGCAGACAGCTCTACTGGAATGATAGCGCCATCTTTTCTGCGAAGTTTCGTTTCATAAATACCATCCGCTTCTGAACTATCAACGATTTCACGGTATAACGCAGAGAAACCGGAATGGTCCTTTGCAGCGATCACATCTTCCATCCCTGTATC
>CALZIG010000188.1 GCA_945787585.1 uncultured Gammaproteobacteria bacterium
CGCGATCTCAAATGTCTGCATCACAGCCTTCGGGTTAAATTCAGCGACCAGTAAAGTGCCGTCGAATGCGACATCGCCCAGAATCTGGGTCGCATCAACTGCGCCACTCAACTCAACGCCATAGCTGGTTAAGCGAAAGGCCGACAGTGCGGCGGTCTGTTGCTGCATATCCACATCAATGTCGGCAGCAAAATTAACCTCAGCCGCGCCCTGTGGCAGATCGCTGCCGCGCACGGTGGCATCCAGTGTGGTTGCCTTGAAGCTGTAACGCTCATTATTAAGATCAAACTGGACGCGTGTCTTTAGTTCGATCTGCCCACTCATTGCAGGCTCTGAGGCTTCAAACTGGCTGCTGAAGGCGACATCCAGCGGGGCATTCAGTGAGACCGGCCCAGTCTTCAGGCTCAGCTGTTTTACTGCATAACGAACACCACTCGCTTTGTCGTCATAATGGACCTCGGCATCTTCGATATGGAGGCCGCCGATCGCCAGCGCCGCGAGGCCGATACCGGGTGATGATGGCGCTGCTGTATCTGTCATCGTGGAATCCGGGGTTACCGCAGGTGTGTCAGATTCCGGCTCACCCGCCAGATCATCCCAGTTGGTGGTGCCATCTTCCGCAATGGCGAGGTTAAGGCGCAGACCGTGCAGGATCACCGTGCTGGCCTCCACCCGCTGACTTAGCAGCGGCATCAGCCGTAATTTGACATCGGCGCGTTTGATGCGCGCAAAGTGCGCCTCATCAAAGCCCGCTGCATTGCCGAGTGCCACCTCGCCGAGTGACATGCCGATCCACGGAAAGAGTGTTAGTTCAATATCGTCATTAATCTTCAGCTCGCGTCCGGTCGCGTCCATCACCTGCTGCTCAATCTCTCCCTTATGATCATTAGGGTTAAAGACCAGCGGAATAATCAGCATCGCCGCGATCAGCAGAACCAGCAACAATGCTGCCAATGCAGCAATGATTTTAAACGCCTTTTTCATATCGAACCTCTCCCTTAAACACACTTTACACGCGATGGTACAGCTGACATTTTAAGTTGTCGTCACCGCTCGGCTTGCGCTATCGTGACCATGATGTATATTTACCCACTGCAAATTCCACTCATGATAGATAACTAACAGTTTAACAGGCGACGCAGCCATGAGCACAACGATACATCGCACCATTCGCATCGAAAATGCAGATAATCAGAGCAACATCGGGCAACTTAATATCACCACCTATTCGCCGCAGGAACGCACCTCACGCGCGATCAAAATACTGGCGCTGTTGTGGGGCCTTGCCATTGTGACGGTATTTATCCCGCTGGCTCACTTTGTACTGGTGCCAGGCTTTCTGATTGCAGGCCCGATCATCGCCTACAAGCGCTATCAGATGGCCGAACATCCCAGCAGCGCTAATGGCGAATGTCCAACCTGCAAACAGCCGTCATCAATCCATCTTGAACCTTCTGACACACTACCCATGTGGACCTACTGCTCGGCCAATAACGACCCGGTACAGTTGATCGATGACCCACAGGGCGAAGCCACCACTACAACCGCTTAAGCGACTGGAGAAACTATCATGCGAGGCGCTTTTGCGATCTTTATTCTATTACTGTTGTTGGTATCCGGCACAGCGACTATCACCCTGATGCTTTATCTTTTTGGCGTGATTGGTTAACGCTAAAAAGAGTGCGCCGAGACCAGGAGGCCGTATAAATAGTGGAGCGGGTGATGGGAATCGAACCCACGCTATTAGCTTGGGAAGCTAAAGTTCTACCATTGAACTACACCCGCATAACGCCGTAGCCGCCCAGATTCTAACGAATAAGCCACTGAATGTAACACCTTAAAACCAATCACTCCAGATTATTTAAACAATACAGTAAGTTAGTATAATGCAACGCGCCACAGACACCCTCGAAGCGGGCATTTCTGCCACCCTCAAAATAGCCGCTCATACCAAAGAGTAACCTTCCTTACTCAATTTCTACTAAAGTAAATGTATTGCGTTACCGTTAACATAATTTCTGATTATATTTTCAATAAAACATACATGATGTTTCGAATGAGCCCGGGATGGCAGCTGAACTTTACACCCGAGGCGAGATATCTTTTGCCCGCATCAAGTGCGATATAAAAGTTAACCCGCCAAATATAACTATAGAAACTGCCACCAAAACATAAAACCGATGACTAAATCACATTGCCTACTCCAGAACCAATTACAAAAAGTTTTTGACTCGGCTGATAACGCCCCTTCCGAATGGTTGAGCATCATTGAGGACATAAACAAGGCCTGCAATCATAATAACCCTCAGCAAGACTCATGTGAGCTGACTATTAAGCAACTGTGTCGTGAAAATGTTGAAATGCGCACCCTGCTCGAATCCACGCCGGATCTAATGATCCACCTTAATGAAGCCAATAATATTATTGACTGCCACGGCGGCACCGAAAGCGATATACAACTTTACCCCACACAAGTCATCGGGAAATCTATAAACCATCTTGCCGTTGTCGATTCAGAGAGCATTTTAATTGATGCAATAGAAGCGGCTCGTCAAAAAAATGAAAAACTGACTATTGAGTATGAAGTCTTCGACAAACATATACAGTATTATCTTGAAGCACGCTTAATCCCACTGAATAACAATAATATAGTCATCATCATTCGTGATATCAGTGCGCGTAAAAAAACCGAATATGGTTTGCAATTGATCGAAGGGCGCCTGCGCCGACAAAACCAGGTACTGGTTGAACTGGCCAGGAAAAAGACCCTTGCTGATGGAGAGATGGACACTCTTGCAAAAGAACTCACCAGGGCCGCTGCTGAAGCACTGGGGGTCGAACGTGCCAGTATTTGGCTGTTCGATGATCTGCAGACTAAAATAGAATGTATTGATCTTTTCCAAACAAGCACCCAACAACATTCTAGTGGCCTGGTGCTATTCGCTAAAGATTTTCCAACTTATCTGAACACCCTAAAGTCAAATCGGGTAATCAATGCTGACGTAGCGCAGAATGATCCTCGCACATGTGAGTTTAATAAATCCTATCTCATTCCGCTCGACATCAAATCCATGCTAGATGCGCCAATCCTTCTGGATGGAAAAACAGCTGGCATCTTATGCCTGGAAAATACCGAAACGATTAAGCAGTGGGCGATAGAAGAACAACATTTTGCGGCCTGTGTCGCAGACCTGCTTTCATTAACATTAGAGGTTCGCGCACGTAAAGAGGCACAACGGGCACTCTCAGAAAGCGAAGAAAAATTTAGAATTCTGGCCGAGACAACTAATAGCGCCATTTTTGTCTTTCAGGATAATTTTCTCTATATAAACCCTGCAATGGAACAACTCACCGGTTACAGTATTGAAGAGCTGCTAAAAATAAATTTTATTGATATTGTCGAGCCTGAGTATAAGAAAGCGGTACTTAAGTTAATACAACTACGCAAACAGGGTGCGGACGATGCTGTACGTTTTGAAGTCAAGATTATTAATAAACAGGGTAATTCACTGTGGTTGCTACTCACTTCGGGGTTGATTAATTTCAATGGAAAACCTGCCAACATCGCAACAGCGCTTGACATAACAGAACGAAAATTTGCTGAAGAGCAGCTTCATCACCAGGCTTTTCACGATCAGCTAACCGGCTTACCGAATCGAGCGTTATTTATTGATCGTCTTAATCATACCTTTAATTTAGCCAAATTCAGAAACGGGCCGATTTTCGCCGTACTGTTTATTGATCTTGATCGATTCAAAGTAGTCAATGACAGCCTTGGGCATGACACAGGAGATCAACTGCTAAAGCAAGTCACTGGGCGATTAAAACAGGCCGTGCGTGATACCGATACCATCGCGCGCTTAGGGGGCGATGAATTTACTATTTTACTGGAAGGTGTTCAAGGAATTAATTACACCATACGAATTGCTAAACGGATCAGAACAATGCTATCGAATTGCTTCGATATCAATGGGCGCGAACTCTACACCTCAGCCAGCATCGGTATCGCGATGTTTGACAAGTCTTACGAAACCCCAGATTTTATTCTGCGTGATGCAGACATTGCGATGTACCGCGCAAAGAAAAATGGTAGAGCGGGGCATGAAGTATTCAACTCTGCCATGCACGCCAAAGCACTCAGTCTTGCCCAGTTAGAAACCGATTTACGCAATGCCATTGAGCGCGATCAATTACAACTACATTACCAACCCATCATCAATCTGGAGTCCGGTGAACTATTGGGGTTTGAATCATTACTACGCTGGAACCATCACGATAAAGACCTAATCTCACCGATGGATTTCATCCCCATCGCAGAAGAGACCGGGCTAATTATTGACATTGGTTTCTGGGTAATCAAAACAGCTTGCCGTCAACTGCATTACTGGCAAAGCCAAGATAATAAAAAAGATGTTTACGTCAGCGTCAATGTCTCCGCAAAACAAATTGCGCGGGAAGAGTTTGTTGGATCAGTAGTCCAGATCATCGATGAAACCGGCATTGACCCAGCAGGATTAACAATTGAGTTAACCGAAACAGTACTGGTCGAAAACCCTGAAAGAATTATTAAACTTTTAGAACAGCTTAGAAGCCTCGGCATAAAAATATATGTGGATGATTTTGGCACAGGTTATTCATCATTGAGTTACCTGCATCGTTTTCCAATTGACGTGCTAAAAATCGATAGGTCTTTTGTTAATATGATTGGCAATACAGGCGAAAACACTGAACTTGTTAATGCCATTGTGACACTCGCCCATAGTTTAAAAATGTCGGTGATCGCTGAAGGCATTGAGAATAAAGGCCAAATGGACCACCTGAAAAAGATTGGCTGCACATCGGCGCAAGGTTTTTATTTCTCAAGACCAGTTCCCGTAGAGCAAACCGATAACCTGTTAGCACAAGATAGCCTGACCCCTCATTAGAGACGTCTAGGCCAGGTACTCATGTTGATTAGATGCTTAAGTTCAGTCAGATGCTTGACTGAACGGCCTTCAAACATGAGCCAATGCCTGACACCGCCACAAATTTAATCGTGTGAATTGAAACAACGCACGTCAAGAAGTAAGATACTATCCTCTGGACACTCCCCGCGATGCAACATCATCAGGAATAGCAAAATGAATATCTACCTCAACGGCGAACAGCGTGAAATCGCTAACGGCACCACCCTTGGTGAACTGCTGACGGAACTTGATCTGACACAACAGCGCATCGCGGTTGAGATCAACCTCAACATCATTCCACGCAGTCTACATGCAGAGATGTTACTACAGGCGGACGATAAGATTGAAGTGGTGCGTGCGATCGGCGGTGGCTAACCCCCATTAACTACAGCAACATCCCCATCAACAGTAACCGACCCTGCTCATAGGTGAGTGAGCCAAAGTGGCTATAGGCAATCTTACCTGTTTTATCTACGATAATAGTATGCGGCAGAATGCCATAATCGTTGCCGTAGGCGATCGGGGTTGCGAAGGTGTTTTCATCCCCCAGTAAAATTGGGTAGTTAATTTTGGTCTCAAAATCTTTCAGAAAATCACGCACGGCGTTGACGTTATCCACCGCAATCCCGATGAACTGCACCCCCTGGTCTTGATAGTGTGTCTGCAAGCGGGTAAAGGCAGGCATCTCGCGCAGGCAGGGCTCGCACCAGCTGGCCCAGAAATTAACCACCAGTAATTTACCGTCCCACTCACTGATATTACGTGCCTTGCCATCGAGGTCTGGCAGCGTAAACGCGGGGCGCGGTTGATTGAGCAGTGGGTCGTTCTGCGCAGTGGCTGCGGGACTCATACCCAACACCACGCCAATGCAAAACAGACCGCCAATGATTTTTAAAACATGCCGTGGCAACATTGGTCTGTCCTCTTGCTTAAAGTGCATCGTTAACATGCGACGCAAACTCATCCGCCGCCTTAAAACCGATCACACGGTGGCTCTTAATCTCATTGCCATCGGTGCCAAAGAAAAGAATCGCTGGTGGACCAAACAGGCCAAATTCACTTAATAGCGCCTGATCCACTTCATCGTTTGGCGTCACATCCGCCTGTAACAGCAACACATTGTCAAGCGCCCGCTGCACGCCTGCATCGGTAAAAGTGCGCTTCTCCATGATTTTGCAGTCGACACACCAGTCGGCATAAAAATCGAGCATCACTGCACGATTACTGTTCGATGCATTTTGTATTTCGCGTTGCAGATCTGCCAGACTCTTGATCCGTTTAAAGGCGAGATGTTCACCGGCACTGCTGGCACTACCGCCCATCAACGCACTCCCCTGTAGCGGCTGCAACACATCACGTCCCCCGGAGGCCGCGCCTAACATCACAATGGCACCGTAAAGCATCATCACTAATCCCATCCCCTTCCAGAGCTTCTGCCAGCCGGTGGCGTTGACCTCCAGTCGGGTCAGCGCACCAAGGTAAACCGCGGTCCCTATCAGCAGTATCGCCCACAGGAACATCGTGATCTGCGCCGCGACCACGCGCTCCAGCATCCAGATAGCCAGGCCGAGCAGCATCACGCCAAACACCGCCTTGATGCTATTCATCCAGTCGCCCAGTTTGGGCAGCAGCTTGCCGGCGGAGGTACCGAACAACAGCAATGGCGTACCCATGCCCAGACTAAGTACAAACAGTGACAGGCCACCAAACACGGCATCGCCACTCATGCCGATATAGATCAGGATTCCGGCAAGCGGTGCAGCCACGCAGGGACCGACAATCAGTGCCGAGAGAAACCCCATAATCCCGGCACCGACCAGACTACCGCTCGACTGCTTGCGGCTAACGGCATCGAGGCGACTCTGGATCGCCGTCGGCATCTGTAGTTCATAAAAGCCAAACATCGATAGCGCCAGCGCTACAAACAGTAGACTAAAGCCGCCAATGATCCACGGATTCTGGAACATCACCTGCAGATTCTGCCCAAACAGCCCGGCCATCACCCCGGCCGCAGTATAGGTCAATGCCATCGCCAGCACATAGGTGAGCGAGAGGAAAAACGCGCGCCGCGTGGTCACCTGCTCACCCTGCCCCACAATAATGCTGGAGAGGATCGGCATCATCGGCAACACGCACGGGGTAAACGCCAACAACAGGCCAATGCCAAAGAAACTCAGAATAGTTAGCAACCAGCCATCACCCGCCAGCGCCTGTGCGATACGGTCATGCTCCGGTACAAACACCGGGATGCCACCACTTGAATCTGTCGTGCTGGCAGCGGCCTTCGGTAAAATAAAATCGATGGTTTTGGTGATGGGCGGATAACAGAAGCCATCTTCGGCGCAGCCCTGGTAAGTTGCCTGTAGCGTAATCGGCATGGATGCGAGATTGTCACGCTTGAGCGGTAACGTCACCACCGCCTCATTAAAATAGACCTCCATTTCGCCAAAGTTTTCATCTTCCTTCAGTTTGCCCTTCGGTGCGTGGAATTCCTGTAACTCGATGCCGTTGGCACCGATCAACTTAAAGGCAAAGCGCTCCCGATACAGGTAATAGGTATCCGCCACATCCCAGCGCGCCACCAATGTATTGGGGTCCTGAATTTCGGCGGTGAAGATAAAGGCGTCGTCTGGCTTGAGAAACCGTGGCTCCTGCTGTCCGCCAAACCCGAGGTTTTTACCAAAGGTAGAAAGCGAGTCAAACACACTGCCGGGGGTATCGCCCGCCGCATACAGGGGTGTCGCGGCCAATAACAGGAGGGCAACCGCAAGCGGAGCCAATAGGGTGCGTATTACATTTCTCATGGTGATCGTGTTACCAGGTTTCTCAGATTGCGTCGTAATCGTAGTCGAACTGAATGCTTTTTACCGTGATTCGGCTGGCATCCGCCCCTCGATCCAGTCGAGGTAAGCGGGCAGCCCAGCATCAATTGAGACAGCGATGATTTCAGGAAGTTCGTACGGATGCAAGGCCTCAATCTCCTTTTCGATCACGGCGTAGGCGCTACGCTGCGCCTTAATCAGCAACAGCTGCTCCTGCCCCGTCTCCAGTTTACCCCGCCACATATATATAGAGCGCATTCTGGGGAGAATGTTGACACAGGCGGCCAGCCCCGGCGTGACCAGTGCATGCGCAATTTTTTCGGCGATTTCATCATCCGGCGCGGTGGTCATAATTAATAACGCATTTTTATCCATCTGATGAAAATACACTATTGCGCAAGCGGCAGCAAAAACCTCGCGCAAACGGATAACAGGGCAATAATGTTATAGTAGGCGCTGATCAATTCAGCGAATGGTGATTGCCATGGGACTTTTTCAAATATTACTTCTGTTATTTTTATTGATACCGATCATCGAGATCTACCTGCTTATTGAGGTAGGCAGCGCGATCGGCGCATTTCCCACTATTTTTCTGGTGGTATTTACCGCCGTTGTCGGTGCTGCACTGCTGCGCTGGCAGGGGTTTACCACCTTTCAGCGCGTACGCGAGGCGATGGCGCGCGGTGAAGTGCCTGCCATTGAAATGATGGAAGGCGTGGTACTGCTAATCTGCGGTGCGCTGCTGCTGACCCCCGGCTTTTTTACCGATGCGGTCGGTTTTCTCTGCCTGATCCCCGCAGTACGGCGCTATTTCATCCTCGAAATCATCAAGCGCCAGTCGATCGCTGTCAGTGGGGCGGCTTACAGCGAACATTCTGCCCACGAAACACGCGCTGAGGACCACAAATCACGCACCATTGAGGGTGAATCCTGGAAAGATAGTGACGATAAGCGACATTAGTTCAGCCCTGTCTCAGCAAAAAAATCGATAAATTTTCGTCACCTACCCTTGACTCTCAACAATTCGCCACTATCATTGTTAGCACTCGTTCGGGGTGAGTGCTAAAGCCTTCCCTATTTTGGCCGAAAGGTCGTTTCAACATAATGATTTAAAAAAGATTCTAGGAGGATCACAACATGCAACTGCGACCATTACATGATCGTGCAATTGTTCGCCGCACGGAAGAAGAGCGCACATCTGCTGGCGGTATCGTTATTCCTGACTCCGCAACAGAAAAGCCTGCTCGCGGCGAAGTACTTGCAGTGGGCACTGGCAAACGTCTTGATAACGGCGATGTGGCGGCGATGGATATCAAGGTCGGCGATCAGGTCCTTTTTGGCAAATACGCTGGTACTGAAGTCAAAATTGATGGTGAAGAGCTATTAGTGATGAGCGAAAGCGACATCATGGCCGTCTTCAACGCTTAATCCACCGGCTAAACAATCAAAAGAATTCTAGAGGAAAGATATTATGTCAGCTAAAGAAGTTAAATTTGGCGATGACGCACGTCATCGCATGGCAGAAGGTGTTAACGTTCTGGCGAATGCAGTGAAAGTCACCCTCGGCCCCAAAGGTCGTAACGTAGTTTTAGAAAAGAGCTTTGGCGCGCCGACCATCACCAAAGATGGTGTTTCTGTTGCTAAAGAGATCGAGCTGGAAGGTAAGTTCGAAAACATGGGCGCACAGATGGTTAAGGAAGTAGCTTCACAGACTTCTGATGTTGCCGGTGACGGTACCACCACCGCAACCGTACTCGCACAGGCCATCCTGCGCGAAGGCATGAAAGCCGTCACCTCGGGCATGAACCCGATGGATCTGAAACGCGGTATCGACAAAGCCGTTGTCACCGCAGTCGAAGCACTCCGTGAACTATCAACGCCTTGTACCGATGACAAAGCGATCGCACAGGTCGGCACCATCTCTGCCAATTCAGATGAAGAAGTGGGACGCATCATTGCCGATGCCATGGCCAAAGTAGGCAAAGAAGGCGTGATTACCGTTGAAGAAGGTTCGGGTCTTGAAAATGAACTGGATGTGGTTGAAGGAATGCAGTTTGATCGCGGCTACCTCTCACCTTACTTCGTGAATGATCAGCAGAGCATGACCGCTGACCTCGAAAACCCATATGTACTGCTGGTTGACAAAAAAATCTCAAACATCCGTGACCTGCTGCCGCTGCTAGAAGGCGTTGCTAAAGCCGGTCGTCCACTGCTAATCATCGCAGAAGATGTTGAAGGTGAAGCACTGGCGACACTGGTGGTTAACAGCATCCGCGGTATCGTTAAAGTTGCTGCAGTTAAAGCACCCGGTTTTGGCGATCGTCGTAAAGCGATGTTGCAGGATATCGCAGTACTGACCGGTGGTCAGGTGATTGCTGAAGAAGTAGGTCTTTCTCTTGAGAAGGCCACACTGGAAGAGCTGGGTTCAGCCAAAAAGATTCAGGTCGGTAAAGATAACACCACCATCATTGACGGCGCAGGTAATGCGACTGAAATTGAAGGCCGTGTGAACACCATCCGTGCACAGATCGAAGATACCTCTTCAGATTATGATCGTGAAAAACTGCAGGAGCGTGTTGCTAAACTGGCCGGCGGTGTTGCGGTAATCAAAGTCGGTGCAGCGACCGAAGTTGAGATGAAAGAGAAAAAAGCACGCGTTGAAGATGCACTGCACGCCACTCGCGCAGCGGTTGAAGAAGGTGTTGTTCCGGGCGGTGGTGTTGCACTGGTTCGCGCACTACAGTCTCTGAAAGACCTGAAGGGTGCCAACCACGATCAGGACATCGGTATCGCAATTGCACGCCGTGCCATGGAAGAGCCACTGCGTCAGATCGTTACCAATGCAGGTGAAGAAGCCTCTGTTGTTCTAAACAAGGTAAAAGAAGGCAAAGGCACCTACGGCTACAATGCAGCCACGGGTGAGTATGTTGATATGATCGAAGCCGGTGTACTGGATCCTACCAAGGTTACTCGTTCAGCACTGCAACATGCAGCCTCTGTCGCTGGACTGATGATCACCACCGAAGCAATGGTGGCCGATATCCCAAGCGACAACGCGGGTGATGCAGCCGCTGCCGCCATGGGTGGTATGGGCGGCATGGGTGGAATGGGCGGCATGATGTAAGCTGCTTCTACACTTATGTAGAGACGAAAAGCCCCGTCAGTTATGGCGGGGCTTTTTTTTATGGGTTATGCTCGTATTTAAGTAGCATTGCCTGGACGCTATTCTGTATATATTGAGGTGATTGGTTTTCTATAGGGCTAGAGCTTCATGTCGGGGGGCTACCCCCAGCGGCTATTATGCAAAGAAACATAGTCAA
>CALZIG010000189.1 GCA_945787585.1 uncultured Gammaproteobacteria bacterium
AATATCACTGAACCTCAAGTATCCAGCATACTGAAAAACTTCACAGAGAATTTTAGATCGATACCGAAAGAGCGTTGGAAAGAATCTATAAGACCTCTGGTCGAGCACATCGTACTCGATCCAGAGACTTTAGATTGCTGCATCCACTACAGGTTTGCAGTGGATAACAGGCTATGTATGGCGTCCCCAAGGGGATTCGAACCCCTGTTACCGCCGTGAAAGGGCGGTGTCCTAGGCCGTCTAGACGATGGGGACGGATAGGCACTTCACATTTCGCTGAATTGATAAAGTCTGGGATACAGAATCTGGTGGAGCTAGGCGGGATCGAACCGCCGACCTCTACACTGCCAGTGTAGCGCTCTCCCAGCTGAGCTATAGCCCCTCAAAAGCGAAGGCGAACTTTACGATAAAGCGCGCACCAGTGTCAAGAAAAACTACGCCATCGCAACTTTTTCTTCGATAATTTTCAACGCATGATCAAGACGTTGCAACACGCGCTGACGTCCAAGCAGGAAAAGCGTCTTATCGATAGAGGGCGAGACGGTACCGCCTGTTACCGCCACACGCAGTGGTTGCGCGAGTTTTCCAAGTTTCAGCCCCTCAGATTCAGCGGTCACTTTAACCACCTCATGAGCACTTTCTGATGTCCACTGATCAAGCGCCGCAAGGTTGTCCCGTAAGGCACTCAATGCACCCTGTATCTCTGGTTTCAGCTGCTTTGCGACCGCCTTCTCATCATAGTGTTCGATATCTTTGTAAAAATAGACACTCGTCTCAGCCATTTCGACCAATGTCTTACAGCGCTCCTGCTGCACCTTGACCAGTTCAACCAGGTCCGGGCCATTGGTCGGGTCGATATCGTGGTTCCCCAGGTGCCAACTAAGGTGATGCGCGATATGTTCCGGGGGACTCTCTTTAATATAGTGCTGATTAAGCCACAGCAGCTTACTGGTATTGAAGGCCGACGCTGAGCTATTGATGTCTTCGATGTCGAACAGATTGATCATCTCATCGATACTGAAGATCTCCTGATCACCATGTGACCAGCCAAGGCGCACCAGGTAGTTCAGCAGCGCCTGTGGCAGATAACCCTCTTCGCGATACTGCATCACACTCACCGCACCGTGACGTTTGGAGAGCCGCTTGCCGTCATCACCCAGAATCATCGGTACATGCGCATAGGTGGGCGCAGTGCCATTCAGCGCATCAAGAATATTCAGCTGACGTGGCGTATTGTTGAGATGGTCGTCACCGCGAATCACATGAGATATCTGCATGTCGAGGTCATCGACGACCACCGTCAGATTATAGGTTGGACTGCCATCTGAGCGGGCGATGATGAGGTCATCCAGCTCACTGTTATTAAATACCACACGGCCACGCACCAGGTCTTTTACCACTACTGACCCTTCTGCGGGATTGCGAAAGCGGACCA
This sequence comes from uncultured Gammaproteobacteria bacterium, assembly GCA_945787585.1. Classification (GTDB taxonomy): domain Bacteria; phylum Pseudomonadota; class Gammaproteobacteria; order SZUA-140; family SZUA-140; genus SZUA-76. Next base: position 1,436 of record CALZIG010000189.1, read on the forward strand.
CCGGACTATCCCCCTCGGCTGGCGGCACGGTCAGATCACGGCAACAGCCGTCATAACGCGGCTTCTGCTTATTCGCCATCTGATCGGCACGTAGTGCCTCAAGCCGCTCCCTGGAGCAATAGCAGTAATAGGCCTTATCCTCATCAAGCAGCCTGTGAATGACCTCCTGATAGCGCTCCATCCGCTCCGTCTGGCGGAAAGGGCCTTCGTCATATTCGAGGCCTAACCAGGTCATCCCTTCGAGAATGGCATTGACAGATTCAGTTGTGGAGCGCTCAAGGTCAGTATCTTCGATACGTAGAATAAAGCGTCCACCATGTTTGCGGGCATACAGCCAGGAATAGAGCGCGGTGCGGGCCCCACCAACATGCAAATAACCTGTCGGGCTGGGGGCGAAACGTGTACGTGTAGTCATAATCTCCGAAATATCATCAAACCAGGAAGATATTCTAACAGCTTAATGGTAAAAAACAGTCTCATTTTGCCACTGCGCCGCCAATCCATTCGCAATCTTATAAAACCTACATATAATCAGGTAATTAAACAACAAGGCAGTGAATCACACCATGCGTCCACGATAGCCCTGCGAGCAAAAGCTGACCGCTCAACCACTCACAGTGGCAAAATCTTAATCTTCCATCTCGATATAAACACCCGTGCTATTTTCAGTGATGTGGGCGAGATGACGAATTTTATCGATCAATATCGCGTCTAGCCTGTGCCCCTTGGCCAGCAGCACCATCCCGCCTGTCGTCGCCACGTCTTTGCCCAGTACCATGCCAGGTTCCAGCTCATCCGCCACAACGTATTGAACGGTTTTATGGCTGCGACTACCTTCAATCGTTAAATATTTAACAAAGGCAGTTACAACTTGTGGTGAATAACGCGACCCTTGATGTTCAACAATAAACGCCTTCGCCTCAGCTGCCGTCATCAGGCCCTCAAATAGGCCACCTTTTTGCAGTGCATCATAGTCATCCACTACGGAAAGAATCGCAGCACCTAATGGGATTTCATCCACTTTCAAGCCATGCGGCACGCCACTTCCATCGTACCGTTCATAACGTGCACAAATAAAAGTGGCCGCCACTTGCAATAGATCCAGCGCCATCAACAACCCTTCTGCCATTTGATTATGACTGATGATCACCGCCTGCTCTTCATCCGACAATGTTTCAAAAGGCCTGGCGATCAAGTGATCAGGCAAGCCTATGCGCCCAATGTCATTGAGTAAACCTGCAAAAAGCACATTCCGAGCTTCCGGTTTTGTCATTCCCATCGACATTGCCAGCTTATAGCCCATATCCGCAACGCGCCGCGCATGACCTGGGGCTGAGCCGCCGCGAAAGGCAATGATGTTTGAAAATGCCTTGATAGAATCGGTGTAGTTCCTTTTCAATGACTCGTGTGTTACTTCAAGCTGTCCCATGGTCGCTTGCAACTTATCAGTGCGCTCTGTTACTTTTTTCTCTAACGTAGCATTAAGCCTTGTCAGCTCTTCATTCTGCTGATTAATCAACACCATCAGCTCAAGCCGCTCCGCTTTCATCGCACGCTGGTCTAACGCCCTTTGTACGCTGATCTTAATATCATCATCATTCCATGGCTTACTAATATAACTATAAATACTACCTTCATTAATGGCCGCTATTGTCGACGATATGTCCGCATACCCGGTCAACAAAATACGCATAGTATCGGGCCAGTTTTCTGCTGCCTGTGCTAAAAAGGCATCACCATTCATTTGAGGCATACGCATATCACAGATAATCAGGTCTACCTCCTCTTTTTCCATCACTTTTAGACCATCAATCGCACTATTAGCAATCAAAATTCGATAACCCAGCGGACGAAAAAGGCGGCGCAGTGCAGAGAGGATATTCTCTTCATCATCAATAAATAAAAGTGTGCCGGGGGAAGCTTGTGCTGGGGTATCAGTCATAGGTATTTTTTCCAAAAATGACACATTATCCTAAAAGCACATCAAAACTCGATATCGAACGTTCGATCTCATCTCTACAGCCATCGATCATCAGTACGTCAAGGCCTATCCTCTCCATAGCACCACAATCAAGCTCAGAGATAAACGCATCACCCTCCACTTTTGTTTCAATATTTTTACAAACGACATCAGCAATGGAGATCAAATCAACCACGGGTGAGGATAACGTTAAATGAGATATATGATGATTGGCAATGCTGCTGACAATAATTTTCGGTAACTTCCAGTGCTCAGCAAGTCCTGCGCCGACTAACGAATGCTCGAAGCCCAGGATTTTTTCCTCGGCCTCAAACCTCTGACAATTATTTTCATCACAGTATCGAATCACCTCAGCATACTCGTCACTAAAACGTGAATCCAGTACAAGCACGCCAATGTCATGCAACACACCTACAGTAAAGGCAATCTCGGCATCCAGCCCAACCTGCTTTGCTAGCACTCTGGCAGTGAGAGCCACGCCAAGCGAATGACGCCAGAACGCTTTATGATTGAGACTACCCGTTTCATTACGTTCTAAATGCTGTATCACGCCTATTGTAATCACAATACTTCGAATCGTATTGATACCCAGCACCAGGCAGGCATCTTTGATCCCCAGCACTTTACCAGACAATCCATAGAACGATGAATTTGCAACAGCAAGAAGAC
>CALZIG010000190.1 GCA_945787585.1 uncultured Gammaproteobacteria bacterium
CCAGATAAAGCTAACAGACCAGGCGACCACGTATTATGCCGAGTGGGTGCAAAAAGCAAAACTTTCACAGCTGCTGGCCTTTCCTAATCGTAACAAGGCATACCTTTACCTTCTTGCATTTATTAAGCATCAATATTATTCACGCCAGGATGTCCTCGTGGATATTCTTATCAAATGTGTTCGTTCAGCAATCAATACCGTTAATCGAAAAGTGAATAGCCTTGATAAATCCAAGCGAGCTGAACGACGTAAGGCAATCAAAGCCTTGAGTAACGCTCACAGAACTGCGCAAGCGCTATTAGCAGAGATTATGACTATCGTTAAACAATCTGAATCACTCAGCCCACATGAAAAAATCGAAAAAATAGAGCAACTGATTGATGATTATGAAAAACAGCAAGATGACCGGGAAAAACGCCGCCTAAGAGCATTCGAGCAATACCTGGACGAAGAGTGTAGTGCCCTCGCCTATTATGAACGGCTGGAGAAAGAGTCGCTTCGTCTACAGAGAAAGATCACCCCTGTGCTCAAGCAACTCGTGTTCTGCGAAGAAACATCCGCTCCCGACCTTCTAGATGCTGTTTCCCATTTTCAGCATACGGATGGCACCGTCGGAGGAAACCCGCCCATAAGCTTTTTGACGGACAAGGAACAACAAATAGTCATTCGGGAAGGGAAATTCCACACATCGCTGTACAAAGCACTTCTATTTGTGGCGGTCGCTGAAGGGATTAAAGCCGGCAAGCTTAATCTAAAGTACTCGTATCGCTATCGTGCAATACAAAATTATATCATCTCTAAACAGGAATGGCATTCCAACCGCGACGGCTTACTCAAGGCGTCTGGACTCTACCAATTCGCTGATGGTCAAACGTATCTTCAAGGGATGAAAAGCAAGCTTGATGATAAGTTCAACGTGGTAAATGTGCGCTATTTAAAAGGTAATAATCCTTATCTCACTATCGACGATGCAGGTAAGCCGAGAATCAAGACGCCAGGGATTGGAGCCAGCGATGAAGAATATGTATCCAGTCTGCTAGCAGATAAAGGCTTCGTTCCAATATTGCAGATACTTCGCGATGTTAACCGTATGAGCGACTTTGTCGATTGCTTTAAACACGTCAGCCATAAGCACAGTAAACTGAAACCCTCCACCGACACTATATTAGCGGGGATTATCGGGAACGGCTGCAATATCGGTATTGATAAATTGTCCCATATCTCTGTTGGCCTCAATACCAATCATTTGCGCAGCACGGTGAATTGGTGTTTTTCGTTAAAGAATATCCAGGCCGCCAATAACAAAATCCTAGCGCTTATCGACAAATTGGCACTGTCAAATGCTTTCAAGAAAGAAACTGCTTCCCTGCATACGAGCAGTGACGGTCGAAAGGTGAATGTGGCGGCTGATTCCCTCCATGCCAACTATTCATTCAAATATTTTGGCAAAGATAAGGGGGTGACAATGTATACGTTTATTGATGAACGCCATGCCCTCTTTCATTCAACTGTCATTAGCGCATCCGACCGGGAAGCGGCATATGTCATCGACGGTCTGTTGCAGAATGACGTGCTCCGCAGTGATATTCACTCCACCGATACGCATGGATTTACTGAGACGATATTCACGGCAACACACATGATTGATACAGCCTTTGCACCGCGATTTAAAAACATTGGTCACCAGACACTCTATGGTTTTTCGACTCGAGCGACGTACAAAAAACGTGGTCATGTGATATTACCAAGTCGAACAATAAACCAAAAACTGATACTCAAGCACTGGGACGATATATTGCGTTTCATGGCAACGATTAAATTGAAACATGTGAGTGCTTCCCTGCTCTTCAAACGCTTAAGTTCCTATGCAAAGGATCATCCACTCTATCAAGCACTTAAGGAATTCGGCCGTATTGTGAAGACTCAATATATTTTGACGTATTACGATGATCTTGAATTGCGGCAGCGAATTGAGAAGCAGCTCAATAAGATCGAGGCCTCAAATCGGTTCTCCAAAGCAGTCTTCTTCGCTAGAAATCAAGAATTCCAGGTGGGAACGCAGGAGGAACAAGAGGTGGCCACCGCCTGCAAAGTATTAATTCAAAATGCTATTGTTTTATGGAATTACCTATACCTTTCCCAGATACTCGCGAATACCAGCAGCAAGAAGAAGCGGCAAGAAATGGTGGCATCAATTACCAGTGGATCAATGATCACCTGGCGCCATGTAAATCTTCACGGTGAATACGATTTTACCCGCCGAGCTGCGAATGACTATCACTTTGATATGAAAAAGATTTTGGCGTTGAAGTTGACGTGAAGTGAACCGACCAAGCGAAATGCACCAAGTAATTCAAATAAAAACAAAGACCTAGGAGGCTCCAGGTTCCGATTTAAACCCTATATTGCCAGACCCCTATAAAGAACTTTTTTGAGTCTCACCTGTCATATCTAATAGCCATATGGTATAATTAACCACATGTCTGCACAACTGCTTTTTCGGGATAAGTACGTCTACGCTGATGGTGCCATTCGTGAAATGGTGATCTGGCGCTTACCAGAGGTGGACAGTGAGCGGCCACATGGCCTCAAATACCGGCTCTATTATGGTTTTCCCGGCAACTGCCTGGTGCGGTATGACAACGAGCGAGGAAAAGGCGATCACCGTCATGAAGGTGATCAGGAGATGCCGTATACCTTTGTCTCGGTTGAACAATTGATTCAAGACTTCAAAGCAGATATCGAACGCTTGCGAGGTGAACAAAATGAGTAAACAGCATATTCATATCGGTGTCGAAGATGCAGATCGTGGCTTTGATCGTTTCATCGAGGCCTGGCACAAAGCTGAGGCAGGTGAGACTGCACAGGCCGAAGTCCATCTCAATTTCGAGGACTTTGCCATGCTGGCATCTGTGCTAACGCCTAAACGCCTCGAATTGATGAAAACACTTCGCCAGCACGGCCCATTAAGCGTCCGAGCGCTATCAAAGCAACTGGAACGGGACTACAAGAATGTCCATGCTGATGCCCGTGCACTAGAAGATGTTGATCTTATTCAACGTACTGAAGAGGGGTTATTGGTTGCCCCCTGGGATGTTATCGATGCCCATGTGCGTTTAGTTGCTTGAAGTGATTATATTGAATTGAAACATCGCCCCTCGTGTCCAGTCATTCAGTTTCCGGGGTATTAGTCTCTGAACGGCCAATTGCAGACTTACGGGAACGGATTATCCAAATATGCTACACGCCTTATAGCTGCCATTCATTCATTGAACAACATTCAACACACAGATAAGAAAGCGGTCATTTAAGTGAATCAATCGTGGTCTATCTCTGGCTAACGCGTTTCTGACACCACCAAGCCCAGAACGGGACGAGATTTAATTCAGTATCGTAATATCAGATAGATTAGTGGATGTGTCAAAGAAAGGTGCGCAGTGCGCACCCTAATGAAATGGACTCCCCCCTTCTTCAAACGGCATCATAGTGTGCCAAGCAGGTGAGTAGGTCACCGGCTAAACGAAAAAGAGGGAGTCCAACATGAAGCATAACGCAACCGTCA
>CALZIG010000191.1 GCA_945787585.1 uncultured Gammaproteobacteria bacterium
TAATAAAAGGGTGGCCTTGCGTTGGTTTGTCGAGCCGTTGCTTCAGTGCCGCGACATCATTGTGTCGGTAGCGGCGCAGTGTGGCGCCACTGAGGCGTGCACCATCGATGAGTGATGCATGATTGAGGCGGTCTTCATGCAGTTCATCCTGTCTATCCGCCAGCGCACTGATCACGCCGAGGTTTGCCAGATAACCGCTGGAGAAGAGCAGTGCGCGTGGTCGCTGAGTAAATTCGGCCAGCGCCGCTTCGAGTGCATGGTGTGCGTGACTATGGCCGCTGACGAGGTGCGATGCGCCACTGCCCACGCCGTAACGTTCGGCTCCCTGTTGCAGCGCCTTAATTAGCGTCGGGTGGTTGGCGAGGCCGAGGTAGGCGTTACTGCAAAACGACAGCAAGCGTTTGCCGTCGCATTGCAGTTCAATATCCTGCGCGTTGTCGATGACGCGGCGCGTACGATAGAGGTGCTGTTGCCGTCGTTGCGCGAGTGTTGCGGCTAGTTTAGACGCTAGATCGAGAGTCATTAATCTTTAATCTAACAGGATCGATCAGGATCGATCAGGATTGATCAGGCGCTCGCGCGGCGCTGTTGCGTATCCTCGCGCGGGGTGAGGTGCAGGTCCTGAATCATCTTAATGTCCTGTTCAACCTTGCGACCGGCGGTGGTGAGGTAGTCACCAATCATCACCCCGGAGGCGCCGGCCATGAAGATCATCGATTGCAGGTCGCCGAGGAACTGACGGCCACCGGCGATGCGGAGCTCGGCCTGCGGCAGCATGTAACGGAAGACCGCAATGCTCTTAAGGATTTCTTGCGGCACCATTGGCGTATTCTGTTCGAATGGAGTGCCGTCCTGCGGGTTGAGAAAATTGAGCGGCACCGATTTTATCCCGAGCTGGCGCAGCGTGTCGGCCAGTTCGATGCGTTGATCCAGTGACTCTCCCATGCCGAGGATACCGCCGGCACAGACCCGCAGCCCCGCCTCGGCGGCGTGACGGATGGTGTCGATATTTTCCTGGTAGGTGTGGGTGGTGCAGACGTTGTCGAAAAAACTTTCGGCAGACTCAAGGTTGTGGTGATAGTTTTCCATCCCCATTTCCTTGAGCATGTCGGCGGTTTTACGATCAAGTGCACCGAGGCTGGCGCAGCGGCCGATTTCACTGTGTTCTTTTAATTCGCTGAAATACTCTTTTAATTGGCTGCGTTCTTTATCTGAGCGCACGCCCCACCCTTTGGAGACGACGCCAAAGTCGCTTGCGCCCCATTCGCGTGCCTGTTTCGCCTGTGCCACTAATTTTTCCGATGAGATGTAATCGTAAGTGGGCGAAGTGGTTTTTTTGTGGTGGCCACTTTGTGAACAGAAAGAGCAGTTTTCGGAGCAATTACCCGAGCGTACGTTGGAGATGGCACACACTTCGATCTTGTTGCCACGGAAGTGGCGGCGGATACGGTCGGCACCCGCCATCAGCCACGTGAGGTAGTCGTCATCGAGGTGAATCATCCAGCGGCCTTCTTCACTGGTCATTTCGCCGCCGTTGAGGATGCGCTGGGTGATCTCGTCGATTAGGCTGTAATTCTCGCTCATGGTGGCTCCTGGGTGATGTTGGCGGGATGGTTGTGCTATTTTCTAAAGGGTGTAAATATTGAGGGGTGGCAGGATTCCTGTCAACTTCCATGGAGCGGAAGTTGTGAACAAATGCTTAAAAAACATACAAAACTACCTGTTGCCACCGGTCTGCGTCGCGTGTGGGCAGGCGGCCGAGGGGGTGTTGGATCTCTGCGAGGGCTGTCTGGCGGCGATGCCTTATCTCGGGATCGCCTGTCGCCAGTGCGCCTTACCGCTGCCACAAGCGGGTATTTGTGGGGCGTGTCAAAAAAACCCGCAACCTTTTGAGCAGACATTTAGTCTATTTCGTTATGCGCACCCGGTGGATCATCTGATTCAGCGGCTTAAATTTAATCGTCGACTGGTCAATGCGCGCCTGTTGGCGGCGTTGATGGTGGCGGCCCTGCAACAGCAACAGCGGCGGCCGGATCTAATTGTGCCGGTACCGTTACACAAGCGACGGTTGCAGACGCGGGGTTATAATCAGGCAGTGGAGCTGGCGCGGCCGATCAGTCGACAGTTGGGCGTGCCGTTGGTACTGCACGGTTGTCGGCGTCGGCGAGCTACGTCGGTGCAGTCTGATCTTCCCGCAAAACAGCGTCGTGCCAATATCAAGGGGGCGTTTGAGGTGGATGATGGACTGCGGGGAAAGCATGTTGCAATTGTCGATGATGTGATGACCACCGGGCATACGGTGGCTGAGTTGGCGCAGGTGATGCGAGACTGCGGTGCTCGAGTGGTGGATGTGTGGGTTTGTGCGCGGGTACCGTAAGTTATAGTTGGGTTGGTGTTATGGTTGGGTTGGATTGTCTGCTGTGGTAGATTGGCGCGAATTAATTGTTATTCAGGCCCCGATGGGTCGAATGTTAAGGAGTAAATGCATGTTAAAGCGGTATACCGTGTTCATCGTTTCGATGTTGTTGTTGGCGAGCTCTGCGGTTAAGGCAGGTACACTGGATCTCAATCTCAATAACGATAGTGTGCAGTTGCTTTATATTTCGCCGTTTACCAGCGATGCGGGGCTGGATGGCGCGGACCTGGAAGTGGGTTTTGTGTATACAGAGGCCAATGACTATCTTGGCATTGTTGGACTGGGTATTAAGGGCGAAGCGGGCAGCGGTTCGCCGGGCTTGATCGCTGGTGTGGGGATTCGCGGTTACGGTGTTGGTACGAGCCGCGCCGATATCGGTGCGTTGGCGATTGGTGGCCTGGTGCAGTATTCACCGCCGTCGCTGAGTCGCCTGGGCGTGGTGGCACAACTCTATTATTCGCCAGAGATTCTCACCTTTATGGATGGCAAGCATTTGCAATCGGCGGAGTTACGAATTGAATACAAGGTATTAACGCAGGCGGTGGTCTATGTTGGATATCGTAATATCGATGCCGATCTGGATGGCGGTGGCAGCATTGATATCGATGACGGCGGCCATCTTGGTCTGCGTTTTATGTTCTAACGAACGCGCTGCTTTTTATTACAGGTTAACGATGTGATGAACGCTGCACGACAGCATATTGTCGCTGCGGCCATCGTGCGAGAAGGCAAGGTGCTGCTTGCACGTCGTCACGTCGATGCCCATCAGGGTGGGCTGTGGGAGTTCCCCGGCGGGAAGGTGGAAGCAGGCGAAGAAGCCACTGCGGCACTCGCACGCGAGCTTGATGAAGAGCTGGGTATCTGCGCTGAAGTACTCACGCCCCTGATCTCAATCCCGTATGACTATCCCGATAAATCGATACTGCTGGATGTGTGGCGCGTTGATCGTTTCACCGGAAATCCTCATGGGCGTGAAGGCCAGCCGTTGGCGTGGGTCGAGATTGATGCGCTGCAACAGCGCAAATTTCCGCTGGCCAATCTCCCGGTGATTA